>CAMTBF010000356.1 GCA_947068385.1 uncultured Lachnospiraceae bacterium | reverse complement strand
TACAAATATCTGAAAGACCGTAACTGGGTATTCATGGTCCGCGATAATGCATCCGGGCGGCGTGGAGGATGAAGACTACTGTGTAGTCGAATTCATCGCGGAGTCCGGCCGGTTTTACAGCGGCAGCGCCGAAAACTATAAAGGCGACGTGACGGGAGAGGAGATTGAAGCATTTACTGCGGGCAGGACATTCACCGACCACAGGGCGGAATAGGCGGGTTTTGGGCAGCTCCCATAAAGAAGCTCTCAAAAGAAGCGAAACGAACATGTTGTGTTTTGATTTGCTTTATGCTAAGATGAACACGGCATGTTCGTTTGCGTTACGGCTTTTGCCAGGCAGACATTTACGGCAATTTTCAGTAAGAGAAATATGCGTTCATGCAGTTACAGAAAGCATTGCCAAGTACACGTTTAGCAGATAAGGTGGAATTATGTCACAGATACATATCCTTGATTCAGAGACAATCGATAAAATCGCCGCCGGGGAGGTGGTGGAGCGGCCCAGCAGCGTGGTGAAGGAACTGGTGGAGAATGCCATAGACGCGGGGGCCAGCGCCGTCACGGTGGAGGTGAAGGACGGAGGAATCGAATTCATCCGGGTGACGGACGATGGCTGCGGCATGGACGGCAGGCAGCTGCGCACCGCCTTTCTGCGGCATGCCACCAGCAAGATAGAGGACGTGTCGGACCTGATGCGGATTTCCAGCCTCGGGTTCCGGGGGGAGGCGCTCTCCAGCATCGCGGCGGTGGCCAAAGTGGAGGTCATCACCAAGACCGCGGACAGCATGACGGGAAGCAGGATCCTGCTGGAGGGGGCCAATGAGACGGGCTTCGAGGAGATCGGCGCGCCGGAGGGCACCACCTTTCTGGTGCGGAACCTTTTCTTCAATACCCCCGTGCGGCGCAAGTTCCTGAAGCAGCCTGTGACGGAGGGCGGATACATCGTAGACCTGATGGAGCATCTGGCGCTGTCCAGGCCGGACATCTCCTTTAAGCTGGTGGTGGGGGGACAGATGAAGTTCCACACTTCCGGAAACGGCGACCTAAAGGAAGTCATCTACCGCATTTACGGTCGCGAAGCGGCCAGCGAGCTGGTGCCCATCCAGGCGAGAGCGGGCGGGATACAGGTGGAGGGGTATCTGGGCAAGCCTGTCCAGGTGCGCTCCAACCGTAATTTTGAAATCTATTTCATCAATGGCCGGTTCATCCGCAGCAATGTGGTCTCCAGGGCCGTGGAGGAGGGGTACAAGGAGTACCTGATGCAGCATAAATTCCCGTTCTGCGTGCTGCATATCACCATGGACGCCGGGCGGGTGGACGTGAATGTGCATCCCACGAAGATGGATGTGCGCTTTGACGATGCAATCGGTTTCAGCAGCTTCCTGATGGAGGCCGTGCGGGATGCGCTGCGCAGCAGGGAGATGATTCCGGATGCCTCGCTGTCCACGGAGCGGGAGCTGCGGGAGGCCAGGAAAGAGGAGCAGAAAGCACAGGCGAGGCAGTCCGCTTCGGCAAAGCAGTCCGCCCCGGAGCCCTTTGAGCACAGGCGCGGCAGGGACTTCCGGGTGATGGAGGAGGCCAGATATGGCGCGGAGAGGCCGCAGGCGGCGGAGTTCGCCCGGAATCCGGTGTGGGAGAGGGTGAAAGGCAGCGCGGCAGGCGGAGCAGGGAGCATGTCTTTTGCCGGGGCAGATACGGGAACGCAGCCCGAAAGGCACCCTCTGGAAGAGGCCGGGCTTATGCATCCCCCGGCCGAAAGGGAACCGGGTGCGGCAGAGCCGGACAGCCAGCCTACGGGGAATCCTTTGGAAACTGCCGGAGCGATTGCAGCCTCAGCGCCAGTGTCTGCCATGGAGGCTACCGCAATGGCACGAATAGGCTTACCGGAAAATGGGACTGTGGCAGCCGCCACAGCAACTGCACAGGAAACGGAGTCTCTGGAGGAGGAAGAGCCGTTCTTCACGGAGACCTCAGAATTGTCGGAGGAACCTATGGAAGAGGAGCCGTTGACAGGAAATCCCTTATCCGGGAGCGCCATGACGGCGGCCGGGGCTTCGGCTTTCCCCTCCACCGCAGCCGCACAGTCGGATAACCCTTTTCGGCCCTCGACTACAGAGGAGGCCGCGCAGCAGGGGCATCCTTTCATGGACGAGCCGGAGACCTACAGCGGCGAGCAGATGAACCTATTCGAGGAAAAAATCCTTACCCTGGAAAACCGCAGCCGCTTCCGCATCATCGGCCAGGTCTTCGACACTTACTGGCTCATCGAATTCGAAGACAAGCTCATGATGATAGACCAGCACGCCGCCCACGAAAAGGTCAACTACGAGCGCCTTATGAAGCGATACCGGGAAAAGAACATACTGTCCCAGGGCCTGATGCCGCCTGTCATCGTCAGCCTCTCCGGCCAGGAGGAAGCCGTCCTGAAAGAGCACCTGGACACATTCGCGGCCCTGGGCTTCGAGATAGAGGCTTTCGGCGGCAGCGAGTACGCCCTGCGCAGCGTCCCGGTGGATCTCTACGGCTGCGACGAGCGGGAAATGTTCCTGGAGGTGCTGGACAGCCTTTTGGACGGAACCGGCTTCGGTAGCATCCGGGTCATCGAGGAGAAAATCGCCTCCATGTCCTGTAAGGCTGCCGTAAAAGGGAACAATAAACTGAGCGTCCCGGAGGCGGAGGCGCTGATCGACGAGCTGCTGACCCTGGACAACCCCTACAACTGCCCCCACGGCAGGCCTACCATCGTGACCATGACCAAGACAGAGATGGAGCGGAAGTTCAAGCGTATCGTCAGCTGACGGGCTGATTGGGATACAAGTCCGGAATCGAATATTGAATGAGGAGCGTGCTTAAGCCATATGTTTGATAAAAATTCTATGCTGCAACGACTTCAGGAGCTTCCCTTTTCAAAAAAGGAATACTGGGTAGTTGCGGGCGGAGCCATGGTTTTACATGGATTCCGCCCCCAGACACATGACATTGATTTGGGATGCACGAAGCTCCTGGCAGATGAATTGGAACAGCAGGGCTATGCAGTTTCGTACTGTGAAGACAGAACCAGAAAAATCTTATATGCAGAGCATATCGAGATTTTTGAGAACTGGATTGAGGGTACAGTAGAAATCATCAGCGACGTTCCTGTTGTATGTGTAGACGGACTGATACAGATGAAGAAGAAACTTGGCAGGGAAAAGGATTTGGCGGATATTGAACTGATTGAAAAGGCAAGAGGGATTTATCCGGCTAAGCCTCCCATGGTCATCCTCTCCGGCCCCACGGCCGTGGGGAAGACAAAGCTGTCCATCGCCTTGGCAAAGGCCATAGGAGGCGAAATCATTTCGGCGGACTCCTGCCAGGTCTACCGCCACATGGACATCGGCTCCGCCAAAATCACAGAGGAGGAGATGCAGGGCATCCCCCATCACATGATAGACATCCTGGAGCCCTGGGAGGACTTCAGCGTGGCGGTGTTCAAGGAGAAATGCGAGCAGTGCCTCCCCGGGATCTACGCGCGGGGCCACATCCCCATCGTCACCGGAGGCACCGGCTTCTATGTCCAGGCGCTGCTGCGGGACATAGACTTCGGCTCTAGCGGGGAGTCCGCCGCAGGGAGCCCTTCTCTGGAAGCCGATGCATCCGCAAGCGCCGTTCCGGACGGCTTCTCGGCAGAAAGCATAGACGCCGTTCCCGGCTCCTGTGCCGAAAACGGGCCATACCGCATCCATCTGGAGGAACTGGCAAAGCAAAAGGGGCCGCAGCATCTCCACGACATGCTGCGGGAAATCGACCCCGCCTCCGCAGAAGCCATACACCCCAACAACAGAAAGCGCGTCATCCGTGCTTTAGAATTTTTTCATTTGACGGGGGAGCCCATATCGCGCCATAATGAGAGGGAACGCGAAAAGGAACCCGCCTACAATGCCTGCTACTTCGTCCTCAACGACAGCAGGGAGCGGATTTACGAGAATATCGGCAAAAGGGTGGACGAAATGCTCCGCCAGGGCCTGGTGGCCGAGGTGGAGCGCCTGCGGGAGATGGGCTGCCAGCGGGGCATGATTTCCATGCAGGGGCTTGGCTACAAGGAAATCCTGGCCTATCTGGAGGGCGAGACATCCCTGGAGGAGGCCGTGGAGACCATCAAGCGGGACACCAGACATTTCGCCAAGAGACAGCTCACCTGGTTTCGCCGGGAAAAGGATATCATCTGGGTGGACAGGTAAAAATTCCACCGCGATGAGGAAAGGATACTGGAATTCATGCTACAGGAACTGCAGGATAAAGGAATCATAGCTTCCCCACAA
>CAMTBF010000355.1 GCA_947068385.1 uncultured Lachnospiraceae bacterium | reverse complement strand
TCCTCACAGTCAGGAAAGGCCACGCCCCATTCCACATTTCCGGAGAGCCGGAAAGGGACCAGGGTCTTCCCCGAGGTATAGTGGATTCCCAGCTCGTCCAGCACAGCCTTGGCTTTGTCCCTATGGTCCAGGGTCTGGAACTCGAACAGGAAGGAGTTCTTCTTCTCATCATCTATGCGGCGGTGCTCCGGCAGGCGCTCCGCCAGCTCCTGGGCATCTTCCACATATTTCTTCGGCACGTACAGCATGGGCTTCTTCAGGAATTCTCCCACTGTCTCCATCTGATACTTCCTGGTGTTGGTATTCTTTCTCAGGAAATCATGGTATTCCTTCATCATATCGATGCAGTTTTCCAGGGCAAAATACCAGTTCTCCACCTCCCGCAGCACAGGTCTTGCGCCGGACAGGGAGCTGACGGGATTTATCAGCTCCGCGGGAAGGAACTGATGACCCAGGGAACATTCGTCCGCGTAGGCCCTCTCCGAAGAACAGCCCGGGATGGGGCATCTCCCTGTCACCTGGCGTCCGTTCAGGAACACGCCCAGCTCCTGGTCATAGAACTGGGGCACCGATAGCTTTTCTATATATCCGTTCCTGTAGAGCTTCCGGAAAATCTCAGCGGACATCTGGCGGTGAATCTCGCCTGCCTCCCCCAGCGCCGATGCCCCGAAGAAGTCCAGGCTGATTCCATAATCCTCCAGGGTCTTTTTCTGGCTTTCGTGGTTTGCAGTCACATAATCCTCTATGGAGCCCTCGTACCCCTCCTCCCGTAGCTTCCGGTAGCTTTCCAAAATGGGCGAACCGTAGCAGTCTGTCCCTGACAGGAAGATGACATTCTCTTTACCGATTCTGTCCCGCAGGAATCTGGCAAAAATGTCGGCGTGCACGAACATGCCTCCCACATGTCCGAAATGCAGGTTCTTGTTGCCATACGGCATGCCGATGGTGGCGACCGCCCTTTTGGGAAATGTGGGCCTTTCGTTTTTCATGAGACGTTTCCTGAACATAGCTTTCCATCCTTTCCTTGTCCTGTCTTGAAATAGCGTCAATCGAGCAGGGGAATGTTCCTCTCCACTCCCCGCCCCACGGCCCCCATGCTGCCTTAGCGGCAAACTTCCACCTGCGGGTCTGCGCATAAAAAACGGCCGAAAACCTGTCATGGGCTTTCGACCGTCTTGTTCATGCCTATAGGGATAGGGAACCGTCATGAACGCATTGCAAAAAGCCCATTGTCCGAATCGACAATAAGCTGTTGCTGCTGGTTCATGATGGCTTTGCAATCAGATAGAGAAACCATGGCCGCTCCCCTGGCCTTTCCTTTTGATGGTTGACATTATAGCAAGTACCGGTTCGCTTGTCAATATGCGAAATATTCCTATCATGAAGCAATCTCCTGCCTGTCCACGCGCTGTTTCAGGAGCAAGGCCAGCACTGCCGCAAGGATTCTGGCCCACACTGTGCTCCACCAGATCATGACCTGCCCTCCGAGCAAAGGCGGCAGAATCAGCATGAGCACCAGCATGAAGATGGGCTCTATAAAGGTCAGCACATAGGAATAGGCGCTCTTCTCCGTTGCGTAGAAGCTGGCCGTGGTAATCCGCAGGATCGCCACAAAGGGGACCGATACCAGGAAGATGGGCATGATCCTGGCAATCTCCAGGTTCACTTCGCCGGATGCGCCGAACAGCACCCCCAGGCTCCCTTTCGCCAGGTACAGGATGATGCAGCCGATCACTGACAGGGCAAAGGCAAACCCGTAGGCCAGCCGCCGGATGGATTTCAGGTTCCCCCAGTTCCTTTCGCCATAATCATGGCTGAGCAAAGGCTGGCATCCGTCCCCCACCCCCTGCAGGATGAGGTAGATGATGCAGATTACATAGGCAATGCAGGCATAGGTGGCGATGGCTGGATCTCCGCCGTAGGAGGCGGAGAAGCGGTTGATGATGATCAGGGAGATGTTGGGGGACATGGCCAGCCCAAAGGGCGCGATCCCGATCTTGATGACATCCGCCGCTACCTTCCCCATCCTGGAAAAAGGAATCGCCAGCGTAAACTGCTTTTTTTCAAGCAGGTAAATCAGGGCGACCACCATGGTGACCCCCTGTCCGATCACCGTAGCCCAGGCCGCCCCTGCGACGCCCTGCCCCATGACCCATACGAACAGGTAGTCCAGGATGATGTTGGTGACGAACCCGGCGATCATGGAGACCATTGCATAGAAAGCGCCGCCATGGTTGCGGATAAAGGGGACCAGCCCCGTGCCGACGACCTGTAGGGCCGCACCCACAGCGATCACCGCTATATATTCCTCCCCCAGGGCCAGCATCTCCCCGCCTGCTCCCAGCAGCCTCAGCAGGGGGCTGTTCAAAAGGAAGATGGCAATGGTCAGAATCACGCTGGAGAGGATCAGCAGCCACATGGAGCCCGCTGTGAATTCCCGCGCCTGTACCTCCTTCTTTTCCGCCTTGTTGATGGAATAGCAGATGGCGCCGCCCATGCCGATTCCCGTGCCCAGGGCCTGGATGACGGCCACGATGGGGTAGGCGATGTTCACCGCCGAGAGCCCCAGGTCCCCGATGCTGTTCCCCACAAAGAAGCCGTCCACAATCGTATAGACCCCGGACAGGGCAAAGGATAATACGGATGGAATCACATACTTGAAAAACTGCTTTACATCGCTTGTCTGTCTCATTTTGTTGCTGCTTTGCATAGTAAGCCTCCTCATATTAGTCCGTACATGTACTATATACATTATAGTCCGTATGTGTACTAAATGTCAAGAAGCTAAATTCATTTTTTTACAATAGAATCCACGCTTTGCGAGGATTTTATTGTCATGAATCAAAAAGACACCCCGCCGCTGGGGTGCCCTTTCGGTTCTGTGGCTCTGTCCTGGATTTTTACATTTTCTTTTCCAACTCTTTTTCCAGAACGGTGTTATATAGCGTGAGATCCTCCACCATCCGCTGTACCCTGTCGCTTCCCATGACCTGAAAGACGCGCTGTTCCATTTCCCGCAAAGGTGCCAGCAGCCCGTCGGAATAGGCCATCCCCTTCTCCGTCAGGGATATCTGCTTTTCCCGGCGGTCATCGCTGCCGGGGGACAGGGCGATATACCCCTCCTCCTTCAGGGACTTCATGACGCTGTTTACCGTCTGCTTGGTCAGTCCCGTAAAGATGCAGATTTTTTTCTGTGTCATGGCTTCCTGTCCGTCCAGGGCGTACAGGACGAACAGCAGATAATAATTGATGCCTCTGGAAGCCGCCCAGGAGCTGTATAATGCGTTGGCCTGACCCCATATGCCCCATAGCTTATGTCCCTCTGTCTGCATACCGATACCTCCTCGCGCTGTCATGTCCAAGGCGGCTTCCCCTTTCCGGGAAACCGCCGTCTGAAAAGCCTACTTTTTTTCACTTGTCAGGGCTTCTCCGCCCTCCTCATACCTCTCTATCCTGCAGTGATGCTCCCTCTTCCCTGCCGGAGCGTTCCTGTCGTAGCTGATTCCCACCAAAAGGATGTGGCTCCCATAGCCCTCCACCGCCTTGGGATACCGCCTGTCCCGAATCTGTTCCAGGGCGCTGTCCGCGGACTGCTTCCATTTCAGCTCCACGATCAGCACGGGCAGGGGAGAATTCTTCTTCGGCAGATATACTACATCCGCGTAGCCGCTCCCCGCCGGCAGCTCCTCGAACATCACGTATTCGTCCCCGTAGCTGAAATAGGCCCGCTTGATCACGCTCCGCAGCGCCTGTTCATTGTTGTAGTACAGGGGTGATTCCTCCTCGTGGATTTTTTCAATCTGCCTGGCCACGGCTTCTTCGTTTCCCTGGACGGTGTCTGTGATGAGCTGTTCGCTCTCCCTGACCCGCCTGATGGTATCGTCACGCTTTACCTGGCGGATGGCTCTGGCGAACTCCTGGCGGATTTCCTGGTTGGGGATACGGACGCTGCAGGTCTCTTCGTCATATGCCAGATATCCCAGGTGAATCAGCAGGGTCAGCACATCGTCCCTGTCCCGGAATGTGGTCAGCTCGTTGGCGAACCCTTTCGTGTCCACCTCCGCCTCCATGCCGCCAATCAGCTCTGTCACTGTTCTGCCAAGACCATCGAAATCCAGGCTGATATATCCCATCAGACTGTCCGCGGCAGAGGTCTGAGTCCAGTAGGAGTCAAAGTCATCGTGGATAATCGCTTTCATGACCGAATTGGGATTGTACACAGAATCCAGGTTCCGGAAAGAGTATCCGTCATACCATTTCTTCACTACTTGCATCAATTTTCTTTTCTCTTTCCTTACCTTCCATCACCGGACG
>CAMTBF010000354.1 GCA_947068385.1 uncultured Lachnospiraceae bacterium | reverse complement strand
TGTGGGCTTTTGCTATGAGAAAGAACCTGTCGTCAAAGGGTTCAGCGCCTATTTTGAGAAGGGCGGGAAATATGCCCTGACGGGCCCCTCCGGCTGCGGGAAATCCACGCTGCTAAAGCTATTGCTGGGGTGCCTGCCGGAGTATACGGGATCCATTCGCCTGGACGGCCGGGAGATCAGGGATTGCAGGCCGGAGCAGCTATGGCGTCAGATCGGTTATATCGGGCAGGACGCATTTCTGTTCAGCACTACGATTTTGGACAACATTACTTTGGGAGAGGCGTTTACGGAAGAGCAGATATGGAGGGCATTGCGGGACAGCGCCCTGGAAAAGGATTTGCTGTCTATGCCGGACGGCCTAGATACGAATGTCGGGGAGAACGGCAGCAATCTCTCCGGCGGCCAGAGGCAGCGGGTGGCCATGGCGCGGGCCCTGCTCCATGACCGCTCCGTTCTGCTGGTGGACGAGGGCACCAGCGCGTTAGACCAGGAAAATGCGGACAGGATAGAGAAAAATCTGCTGTCCAAAGCCGAGCTCACCCTGATCCTGGTCAGCCACCATCTGTCTCCGGAGCAGAAAAAGAGATTTACGCAGGTGCTCTCTGTCCAAGACACCACAAACGCATGAGCAAATGTAGAATTTTATGTTTGAATAATGTTGATAGATGTGCTATGATTTTAATAATCTGTGCCAGGGCCTCCGGCAGATTCAGGACAAGGCAGGAAATCCGCCGGGTCCGGCCTGCAGGGGCTTTGGACTTTAGGAAAGGAAGGGTTATGGATATGGGAATGACAATGACGCAGAAAATCCTGGCTGCCGCTGCCGGGCTGGAGAAGGTGGAGGCCGGGCAGCTGATAGAGGCGAACCTGAACCTGGTGCTGGGCAACGACATCACCAGCCCTGTGGCGATCAAGGAGATGGACAAGTTCACGGCTAAGGGCGTGTTCGACAAGGACAAGATCGCTCTGGTGCCGGATCATTTCGTGCCCAACAAGGACATCAAGTCCGCGGAGCACTGCAAATGTGTCCGGGAATTCGCCAGGAAGAACGATATCACCAACTATTTCGAGGTGGGGGAGATGGGCATCGAGCATGCCCTGCTTCCGGAGAAAGGGCTCACCGTGGCCGGGGACGTGATCATCGGCGCGGATTCCCATACCTGCACCTACGGCGCGCTGGGCGCGTTCTCCACAGGCGTGGGCAGCACGGACATGGCTGCCGGCATGGCCACAGGCAAGGCCTGGTTCAAGGTGCCCGCCGCCATCCGCTTCGTCCTCACCGGCAAGCCCGCCAAATGGGTCAGCGGCAAGGACGTGATCTTACATATCATCGGCATGATCGGCGTGGACGGCGCGCTGTATAAATCCATGGAGTTTACAGGGGACGGCATCGCCAACCTGTCCATGGACGACCGCTTCACCATCGCCAACATGGCCATCGAGGCGGGGGGGAAGAACGGCATCTTCCCTGTGGACGAGCTGGCGGAGGCCTATATCAAAGAGCATTCCGATAAGCCGTATAAAATTTATCAGGCGGACGATGATGCAGTCTACGATGCGGAATATACCATCGATTTGAGTGCCCTTCGGCCTACTGTGGCATTCCCCCATCTGCCGGAGAATACCCATACCATCGATGAGATCCGGCAGATGGAGCCCATCGCCATCGACCAGGCGGTGATCGGATCCTGCACCAACGGCCGTCTGGACGACCTGCGGACTGCGGCGGAGGTGCTGAAGGGCAGGCATGTGGCAAAGGGCATGCGCTGCATCGTGATTCCCGCCACCCAGGCCATCTACATGCAGGCCATGGAGGAGGGGCTGCTGAAGACCTTCATTGAAGCCGGGGCTATCGTAAGCACCCCCACCTGCGGCCCCTGCCTGGGCGGCTACATGGGCATCCTGGCGGAAGGAGAGAGATGCGTGTCCACCACCAACCGCAACTTCGTGGGCCGCATGGGGCATGTGACCTCGGAAATCTATCTGGCCAGCCCTGCCGTGGCGGCGGAGAGCGCAGTGGCGGGCGTAATTGCCGCGCCGGAAGCGTGAGAGACTTCAAATCTGGAACGAAAAATATAAGAAAGGAACCCCTGCTGTAAGTAAGGCTGTGCGGAAAGCAGGAGAATCAAGCTCTGCCTGACAGCGGGTAAAAAGGTGATTATGAACGTAAAAGGAACAGTTTTTAAATATGGAGACAATGTAGACACCGATGTCATCATCCCGGCAAGATACCTGAACAGCTCAGACCCTGCGGAGCTGGCAGCCCATTGCATGGAGGACATCGACAAGGATTTCATCAGGAAAGTAAACAAGGGCGACATCATCGTGGCGGAGAAGAACTTCGGCTGCGGCTCTTCCAGAGAGCACGCCCCCATCGCCATCAAGGCCGCGGGGGTGAGCTGCGTCATCGCGGAGACCTTTGCCCGGATCTTCTACCGGAACGCCATCAATATCGGCCTGCCTATCATCGAGTGCCCGGAGGCGGCCAGAGGCATCGAGGCAGGGGATGAGGTGGAGGTGGACTTCGACTCCGGCGTCATCACCAATGTGACGAAGGGCACCAGCTTCCAGGGCCAGGCTTTTCCGGAATTCATGCAGCGGATCATCTCCTCTGAGGGGCTGATCAACTATATCAATAGCCAAGCGTAGGATTCAGACCGAAACAAATAGAAAATATGTACGACAGAGCCTTGCAGACTACAGTCCACAGACTGCGAGGCTCTGTTTCCTCATAGGAGGCAAAACCTCCTGAGGAAGGATGGGAACGCTGTGGAACAAATGCCCCTTCGGGACAATGTCTACGGAGGGAAAACGCTCCCAGAGGAGCGGATAGTTCACATGTGAAAGGGATTGGAAAAGGATTATGGAAAAGGCTTCTTCCAAAAAATACGAAATCGATATGTGCAATGGCCCGCTTCTGGGCAAAATCATGATATTCTACGTACCGCTGATGCTGTCGGGCATCCTGCAGCTGCTCTTCAACGCGGCGGACATCGTGGTGGTAGGGCGCTTCGCGGGAAACCAGGCCCTGGCGGCGGTGGGCTCCACCGGATCGCTGACGAACCTCCTGGTGAACATCTTCATCGGGCTTTCGGTGGGCGCGAATGTGCTGGTGGCCCGCTTTTATGGCGCAAAGCAGGACGCCCAGCTGAAGGAGATGGTGCAGACTGCCATCGCCACCGCTCTGGCGGGAGGAATCATCCTGATATTCCTTGGCTTTTTCCTGGCCAGGCCGGCCCTGGGCTGGATGGGCACGCCGGATGACGTGATTTCCCATTCGGTGCTCTATATGCGCATCTACTTTGCCGGGATGCCGTTCATGATGGTGTATAATTTCGGCAGCGCGGTGCTGCGGGCAGTGGGGGACACCAAAAGGCCTCTCTACTACCTGCTGATTGCAGGCGTGGTGAACGTGGTCCTGAACCTGGTATTCGTAATCGTCTTCCACATGGGCGTGGCTGGCGTGGCCACGGCTACGGTGGTCTCCCAGGCCATCTCCGCCGCGCTGGTGGTCAGATGCCTCATCTTCACGGACAGCCCCTACCGCCTGGAGCTGAAAGGCATGAAGATCGCGCCGGACAAGCTGCTCAGGATGATCCAGATTGGCGTTCCGGCAGGCATGCAGGGGGCGCTGTTCTCCATCTCCAATGTGCTGATCCAGTCCTCCGTGAACAGCTTCGGCTCCACCGCCATGGCGGGGAACACGGCGGCCAGCAACATCGAGGGCTTCGTCTACACGGCCATGAACGCCTTCTACCAGGCGGCCATCAGCTTCTGCGGCCAGAACTTCGGAGCCAAGAAATATAAAAGAATCGGAAAAATCCTGCTGATATGCGAGCTGCTGGTGGTGGCGGTGGGCCTGTTCATGGGAAATGTGGCATATCTGCTGGGCGGTACGCTGTTGAAGCTCTATACCGTAGACCCTGCGGTGATTGAGTACGGCATCCTGCGGATGAGGATTATCTGCGTGCCCTATTTCCTCTGCGGCCTGATGGATGTGGCCGTGGGAGCGCTGCGCGGCATGGGCTACGCCATCATGCCCATGCTGGTGTCCCTGACCGGGGCCTGCCTGTTCCGGGTGGTGTGGATATACTCCATCTTCCGCAGCTACCATACGCTGGAGTGCCTGTATTATTCCTATCCCATCAGCTGGGGCCTGACCTTCGCGGTGCACCTGGTGTGCTTCCTGATAGTGTACAAGAAAATACTGAGGCGCAATCCCGGAGTGGCATAAGGAGAGAGACATGATAGCATATGTAAAAGGAACGATAACAATGGAGAACAGATTCTCAAGATCAGGATGTTTGGTACATTTTC
>CAMTBF010000353.1 GCA_947068385.1 uncultured Lachnospiraceae bacterium | reverse complement strand
GCCTGCACCAGCGCCGCCCCCAGCCACTTCAGCCGGGTGCTCCGATATCCGTAGCTCAAGTCGTACCAGACCAGCCTCCCCAGGCGTTTTCCCGCAGAATGCTTCTTCGTCCTGTCATTTCTGCTTTTTGCGTTTTTCCCGTCTTTTCTGTCCCTCATGTCCTCACAGCAGCCCCCTCTCCGCCCTCCGGAATCCGGCAAAGAAACCGGCTCCCCCGGCCAAAAGCAGCGCCAGCTCCCCCAGCATCCAGGGCCACCGGGGCACAAAAAGCTGGCTGGGCCGCAGATATCCCGCCGGGCATGCGGCCAGCTGCAGCGTGGTGGTCCCCAGGGCATAGAAGAGCATGTACGCCAGGAAGGGTGCCAGGAGGACGGCGAACCGATTCCTTGTGAACAGGGAAGCGCACAGGGAAAGGGTGGTGAACAGCCCGAAAAATACCCCGTCCATCCCCAGGTACAGGCACAGGTACAAAAAAGGATGGGCATAGTAAAGGTCTCCCAGGAACCCGTCCGCCCCGATCGGGAAAAGCCCCAGCCCTGCCTGTGGCCTCACCGCCGGGAGGAACAGGCTCGTCATCAGGAAGTCAAAGGCCAGCGGCAGGACGGCCACCGCCGCTCCGCTTAAGAAGACCGCCAGATATTTCGCCCGCAGATAGGGCCTCCATCCCTGCCTGGACGCCGCCTGGCTCCCGTAGCCGCTGGCGCAGTCGAAGGCAAAGCTTCCGCTGTGGGGGAGGGCGCAGAGGATGGGGATCCACATGAAGTACACCGTGGCCTGGAGGGAATAGTTCTCTCCGCCCATCCATTTGCCGTAGGAGGACAGGGGGTAGTCCCCGCTAACCACGTAGCCCCTGACGGGCAGCACATACTCCCACAGATGCCAGAGGCTCAGGGCGCAGCCCACAGCCAGCGCGATTGCCATGTTGCGGTTGCGGAACGCCCTGTCCAGCTCGAATTTCAGATTGTTTGCCATCCCTATTCCACCTTTACGCCCAAATCGATAAAATAACTGCCCTCATTGTCGCTGTCGAACTGCTTTACATGGTAGTAGAGTTCATAGGGACCCGCAGACCCCATGCGCTCCGCCAGGGTATCGTCCGCCTCTGTCCTCCTTCCACAGCCCTCTATCACCCAGCCCACCTCGCTGGTGACGGACTCCCCGGGCTCCAGCCCCCAGTGGTGGAACTGCTGCGGGCCGCCTTCCTCCCAGTACAGGTCAAAGTAGACCACATCGTTGGACCAGTCCAGCGTGTTCAGGGAAGCGCCGATGAGGGAGATTCCGCCGGCATTCCGGTTGATTTCCTGAAATTCGTCCGTGGTGTTGGTGAAGGTGATGGTCAGGAAGAGATACTTGAAATCCCCCGAAAGGTTCCCCTGGCTGTCCGTCTCCACGTTCGGCAGATAGTTCTCCAGATGCTCCAGGTTCCTGTCCCCGAAGCTCTCCGTGTAGTCAACCTTTTCGATTTTATAGGAGATGCCCCAGGCGGCTGCGGAATCCGACAGGGGCAGGATGTTCTCCTGCCGGGTGTAGAGCGTTTCGGTCTCGTATGCCTCCGGCGCGCCTGTATCGATAGGCGCGGGCTTCCCTCCCTCTGCCCGGGCCGTGCCGTCCCCCGTGCCTTCTGCCTGAGGCGCGCCGTCTCCCGTGCCTCCTTCCGGGGCCTGGCCTCCCAAAGCCCGGGAATCTGCCGTGCCGTCTCCGGTATTGCCGCCCGCCTCGCCTGTCCCGCCTCCTGTGCCTGGGTTCTGCGCCCCTGTGCCTCCTGTCCCTGCGCCGGAAGCACCGTCCCCCCAAGCCGCGGCCGCCGTCCCGCCGGGTTCCGGAGAGGCCGTGCCGGCACATCCTGACAGCATTGTCATAACCAGGGCTGCCGCTATTGTCTTTATCCATTTTCTCTTCATTTTCCATAATCTCCTTCCTGTATCTTCGCTCCCTGCGGCTCCCGCCCGGAAGCTTATGGCTATGATACGGCAGCCTTTTACAAGAAATCCCCCAAAAAATGCAAAAAAATTGCAAAGACCGCGATGAGTCTTTGCAACCTGCCTCCTTACCGCCACCCCTCCGGCGGCCAGAACCGATAGCCGCAGACTTTTCTTTCTACAGCGTCATAGTACAGCACCAGGCTCCCCTTTCCCATGACGCACACCGCGGCGACCTCCCTCTCGTCGCCGCAGACCTGCCAGGTGCCGCGCTCACAGCACTCCCACAGCGGTATCTGCGGCGGCAGCTCCTCCTGCTGCTCTGTCTGCGACAGCAGGGAGACGTAAAGCCCGTTCACCCGGAGCCAGTATTCCGGGCAGTCCTCATAAATCCTGTCGATCTCCTCCGTGTAAGCCCGCAGTCCCTCCTTCTCCCCTTGGCAAAGCGCCCGAAGGGCCAGGAATCCTTCCTCCATCTCCGCCCCGGTAGACTCCCGCTCCGTCCTGCAGCACACCAGGAAAGGAAGCAGCCCCTCATCCATGGCCATGGAAAGGCGACATGCCCTGCCGTCCTTTTCCACCGATGCCTCCATCAGGTACCAGCCTTCCTCCCCTGCGCTCAAAAGGCCCTCCCAAAGGCGCTGATCCTCCTCCAGCCCCATCAGCCCGAAGGCCCGCTCATACACCTGAAATCCCACTTCCTCCTTATGGCATCTCACAAGGTCTTCTATGGACTCCCGGGACATTTTGTCCCTCTCTTCCCCCCAGGGATGCCAGAGCGTCTCCATGAACTGCCCCGGGGCCGTCTCCAGGCTCCCCGGCAGGGCCTCCTCTTCCTCCACGATGCCCTCCGGGTGGAAGACCGCCGTGTAGGCAAGAGGGAGCAGGAAAATCCCGGCAGCTAAAATCGCAACAGCGGACACCGCCGTGAACAATCGCCATCCCAGGCCGCATGCTCTTCCGTTTTCCCTCAGCCCTATATCCTTCATGCCCTGTGCCCTCCCCAGTCTGCCCTGTCAGCCGCTGCCCCCATTATAATCCATCTTCCCCGGAAACACAATGAAAACCGCTCCGCAGTCCGTCCGCGGAACGGTTTCCCCTCAAAGTATCATCCATTCATCTTAGACACCGGGAGCCAGAGCTCCATATACCGCTTCTCGCTGTCCGGATTCCGGAACCAGTGGGTCACCGAAACCTCCGGTGCCTCCGCCAGCACGTACCCGGAGGACGGGAGCCATTCCTCCACGATTCTCTTTCGCAGCTGCGGGAATATCCTGGTGGGATACTTGCACCGCTCCGTCTCGCATACCACATAAGTGTGGGCGGGAATGGCGATGTTCTCGAACCGCGCGGCATCCTCGGCATTTCCAAGTTCCTGCTCCAGATGCTCCCTCTCCCACTCCCGAAGCTTCGCCGCGATATAGAAATCGTACCCCTCCTCCCGGAAATTCGTCATGATCCCATAGCTGGTCACATGGTCCCCTGCAAGCCCCTTCAATGCATACTGGTTCAGCCTTGTGGTCACGTAGAACTCTTCCTCCTGGGCATCCCGTTCCGCAGGGCTTCCCGTAAAGAACCTCTTGTAGCCCGTGAGCACCATCTCCGGCTTCTCTTCAATCCTGTAATCCATGCTGCTGCCTCCTTCCAATGATATCCGGATGGACAGGCGGGTAAAGGAGCGAAGCCTGGCCCCCGGCTCCCGCGCAGCCGACGGGGTGATGCCGTGGAACCTGGCGAACGCCTTAGCGAAGCTGTCCGGGCTCTCGTACCTGTACTTCACCGCCGCGTCGATGACCCTGATCTTGTCCGATGCCAGCTCCATCCCCGCAAGGGTCAACCTGCGGCTGCGGATGTACTCCCCCAGGGTATAGCCGCACAGGATGCTGAACACCCTCTGGAAATGATAGCTGGAGGAAAAGCCTTTCCTGGCGATCTCCTCATAATCCAGCTCCTCCGTGATGTGGTCTTCGACATAGTCGATGGCCCTCTGTATCCCTACGACCCACTCCATTCCCTTTCCCCCAATCGGCGCATCCCCATGCCTGGCACCCGTTCCGCGCCTGCTCATCCATTTTCTGTTTCCGATCTGTTCCTTATACCATGGTATGAAGACATTATACCAGAGGGAAACGCCCTGCGCCCGACTTTCCCTGCGGACAGGTGGCGGAATGCTCCCCTTCCATCATACCATGCTTTCCTCCTTTCCGCCAAAGGGCATGACGTAAAATGAACGATTCCAAATTCCCTCAGGTACGCCAGGCCTTTTCCGGGTAGCCGAAATTTTCATTGAAAAGGATTGACAAATCCACTAGGACAAATTATAATGATTGTTATATAATATTTGTTATATAAAAAGGAAAATGTGCTCCCCGAAAGTGAAAAGTGTCAGCAGGTTGTAA
>CAMTBF010000352.1 GCA_947068385.1 uncultured Lachnospiraceae bacterium | reverse complement strand
TGTTCACAGGCAGGATCATGGCTTTCATAAGCCCTGTCATGAGCATGACGATGAACGGGATCTCGCTGGTGATCTACTGGGTAGGCGCCATGATCATCAATGAGGCCCCGATGGGGGAGGTCTGGGGCCTGTTCGGAGATATGGTGGTGTTCATGTCCTATGGGATGCAGATCATCTCCTCATTTATGATGCTGGCGGTGATGTTCATGATCGCCCCCCGCTCCATGGTCTCCGCAAAGCGCATCAATGAAGTGCTGGAAGTGGAGGAGATGATAAAGGATGGGGAAGGCGTGGGGAGGACTTCCGAGACGGGGACCGTGGAGTTTCGGGACGTGAGCTTCCGCTATCCGGATTCGGAAGAGAATGTCATTTCCCATATTTCCTTTCAGGCGGGGAAAGGACAGACAGTGGCGTTCATCGGAAGCACAGGCTGCGGGAAATCCACCGTGGTCAATCTGGTCTCCCGGTTCTATGACGCCACGCAGGGTTGTGTCCTTGTGGACGGCCACCCTGTCCGGGAATACAAAAAAAGCGAGCTAGCAGAAAAGATCGGCTATGTCTCCCAGAAGGCGGTCCTGTTCAGCGGGGATATCCGCTCGAATATAGACTTTGGCGATAATGGCGCAGATGACCAGACAGTGGAAAAGGCGGTGGACATCTCCCGGAGCACGGATTTCGTGGAGATGCAGAAAGGCGGCATAAAGGGGCATGTGGCGCAGAACGGGAGCAACTTTTCAGGCGGGCAGAAACAGCGCCTCTCCATTGCGCGGGCCCTGGCAAGGCAGGCGGAGATCTACATCTTTGACGACACCTTTTCCGCGCTGGACTACAGGACGGACCGCCAGCTGCGGGCGCGGCTGAAAGAGGAGATGAAGGACGCGACCTGCCTGATCGTCGCCCAGCGGATCGGGACGATCATGGACGCGGACCTGATCCTGGTCATGGAAAACGGAAGAATCGTGGGGCGGGGGACCCACAGGGAGCTGCTGGAAAGCTGTCCGGCTTACCAGGAGATTGCACACAGCCAGCTGAGCGAGGAGGAATTGAGACATGCCTGATATGGAAAACAAGAAAAAGAAGCATACCCGCCTGGCGGTGGGATCAATGGTTTCCTATTGCAAAAGATACTGGCTGATGATCCTGGTGGCAGTGCTCTGCGCGTCCGCTTCGGCAGTCTTTTCGGTCATCAGCCCCCAATACATCTCGCAGATGACAGAAACAATCCAGGACGGCATCAGCATGACGGGCATCCATATCGACATGGGCCGGATCGCCAGGATTGGCGGGACCCTGCTGGCCATGTACGGGACGGGATGCATCCTCGGCTATCTACAGGCATTTCTGCTGAACCATATCTCCTGTAACATGGGAAAGCAGATGCGGGGCGACATCAGCGACAAGATCAACCGTACTCCGCTGAATTATTTTGACACCCATAATTTCGGCGATACCCTGTCCAGGGTGACTAATGATGTGGACACCGTCTCCCAGTCCGTCAATTCCAGCATCGTCACCCTGGCCTCTGCCGTGGTGACGTTCATCGGCTGCACGATCATGATGTTCGTCACGGAGTGGCGCATGGCCCTTACGGCAATCGCCTCGTCTTTGCTGGGGTTTTCCTTTATGGGCGGGATCCTGGGCAGATCCCAGAGATATTTTACCGCCAGACAGGGCAGCCTTGCGGAAGTGAACGCCCATATAGAGGAATATTATGCAGGCCAGAACATCGTCCGTGCCTATAATGCGGAAGCCCGGAACCTGGAAGCGTTCCAGGAGCGCAACGAAGCGCTCCGCAGGCATACGCTCCGGGCGGAATTCCTGTCCGGCCTGATGATGCCGTCCATGGGGTTCGTGGGCAACTTCGGATATGCGGCTGTCTGCATCGTGGGAGCGGCTCTGGCCTTTCGCGGTTCCATACCGTTTTCCGCCGTGGTCGCATTCATGCTGTATGTAAGGCTCTTCACCTCGCCCTTAAGCCAGCTTGCCCAGGGCATTTCCGGGATGCAGTCGGCGGTTGCCGCAAGCGGGCGGGTGGCGGAATTCCTTGGGGAGGAGGAGCTGTCGGATGAAAGCGGCAAGACGGCAAAGCTGGACAGGGTAAGGGGCGATGTGGCATTCGACCATATCAGCTTTGGGTACACGCCCGACAAGACCATCATCCACGACTTTTCCGTCCAGGTCAGGGCAGGGCAGAAGGTGGCCATCGTAGGACCCACAGGCGCGGGAAAGACAACCCTGGTCAATCTGCTGATGCGCTTTTATGAGCTGGATAAGGGGCGCATATCCGTGGACGGGATCCCCCTGGATTCCATTACCCGTGAAAACATCCATGACATCTTTGGGATGGTGCTTCAGGACACATGGCTGTTCGAGGGCAGCATACGGGATAACCTCAATTTCGGGAAGACGGACATTTCCGATGAGGAGCTCATGGAAATCTGCGGGCAGTGCGGGCTGAAGCACTTTGTGGATACGCTGCCGGAAGGCCTGGACACAGTGCTTGGCGATAACCTTTCGGTTTCCGCCGGACAGAAGCAACTCTTGACCATTGCCCGGGCCATGGCGGAAAACGCTCCGATGCTGATCCTGGACGAGGCCACCTCATCCGTGGATACCAGGACCGAGGCAAAAATCCAGAAAGCGATGGACGCGCTGACTGCCGGAAGGACCAGCTTCGTGATTGCCCACCGCCTGTCTACGATCAGGGACGCGGACATGATCCTCTATATGGAGGGCGGGGATGTGAAGGAGGCCGGGGACCATGAAACATTGATGAACATGCACGGCAGATACGAGGCTTTGTACAACAGCCAGTTTGCTTAAAAAAGAGGAGGCGGCGATGATGCAGATTGAATATGTCACGATTGAAAGGGAATATGGGAGCGGCGGAACGGAGATCGCAGCCAGGGTGGCAGAGAGATGCGGGATTGCCTGCTATGGGGCGCAAATCATGGAGATTGCGGCAAAGGAGCTGCATATCTCCGTTGACGAGGCCCAGCAGTATGAAGAAAAGGTCACCAACAGCTTCCTGTACTCTGTCTTTGCGATGAGCCAGGTGCAGAAGGGAAGTGCGGACCTGCTTTCCATGGAAAGCAGGCTGTATGTGGCGGAGCGGAATGCCATCTGCGGCCTTGCGCATTATGGGAAGGCGGTTTTCGTGGGCCATTGTGCCTCTGAGGCTCTAAAAGGTCAGGGCGATGTGCTGCGGGTCTTTATCCGGGCTGCGGACGGGTTCAGGCACAACAGGGCCGTCTCCGAGTATGGCATCGATGAAAAGGATGCGGAGGCGGTGTGCCGCCGGTACAACAAAAAGCGGGAGAAATACTATGCCTTTATCACCTCAAGGAAATGGAATGGCATATCGAACTATGACATGATACTGGACAGCTCCCGCATCGGCATCGACGGATGCGCCGAGGCGATAGCGGCGCTGCTCGCAGAGCCTTGACATTACGGCATGCCGTGGGACAAGGAGCGCAAAATGGATAAGAACGGCTATATTCTGGAGAATATCTATCGGCTGCATATGATAGCGGGAAGGCATCTGGACAAAGAGGGGAAGGCCCTGGCGGTTCCTTTTGAGGGCTTCCCGGAACAGGATCCGGTGCTGGGCAGCCCCCGGCTGCTTGTCATGCTGATGGAAGAAGGAAAGAATGGAATGCATGGCAGATACAGGGCATGTGAGGACGACGGATACTGGTATTATGTATTCTGCGATCTGGAGCAATGGATCATCTGGGGGCCGGTGGAATTCGAACCGCATACGAGATACCAGCGAAATGCATATGAAAAAAAGAATGGCGTGGAAGGATGCGGCTGCGCCATCCCGTTAGTCGATATCAGAGAGCTGGAGAAGACCATACTGTTTGCCCATGGACTTTTATTCAATCAATATGGGAAAAGCGCCGCGATTGACTACGGGAGGAAGGCAGAGCGGATACAGGGGGAGCTGCGCTGCAGATATTCCGAGAATGAACTGCGGAACGCGGAATGGGGCAGACAGCACCATTCCTTTATACGGGAACAGCAGATGTGGAAGTGGCTCGTAGAAGGGGGGACGGACATAGAAGAGCCGAACCTCTCTCATAGGGGGGCAGGTGCGTTCTTTGAGGATATGGAAAAGGGGATTGGGATTATGTCACAATCCCCTAAAAAGAATAAAGAATATGCCGCTGTGGTGGGGATCGCGCTGATCACAAGATATGCCATTGCGGCGGGGATGGACGAGGATGCCGCCTATACATTGAGCGATACGGCCCTGCAGGAGCTTTCAAAGGCGGATGATTATGTGAGAAGGGAAAGCCGGATCATCCGCCATGAGCCGGAGCTGGTT
>CAMTBF010000351.1 GCA_947068385.1 uncultured Lachnospiraceae bacterium | reverse complement strand
CGGGTGGGCAATCCCCTGGACATCGCGAACATGGTGCTCTTCCTCTGCTCCGACAGCCGGGATTCATCACGGGGGAAAACATCTGCATCGATGGCGGCATGACCCGGCTCATGATTTATTATGGGGACAATGGATGGGAATTGAAGGCATGACAGAAGTTATGGACACACCATGTATTTCCGTGGTACAATATTGCCATCAAAAGAACATTGCGCCGCTTCCGATTTCCATGCAGCCGAAAGTGCAGTATACCGCTCCGGAACGCACCGGGCCATGGAAAGCGAAGCGCCGCAAGACAGAAAGGAATGTACCCGAGATGAAATATGATTTCACATCTATCCTGAACCGCAAAAACATGGACGCCATCGCCGTGGACGCCCTGGGCTCCGGCACCGCCCCCGGCGCGCCGAAGGAGGGCTTCGACGCCATCCCCATGTGGGTGGCCGACATGAACTTCCCCACCGTCCCCACGGTGCCGGAGGCCATCATCGCCCGCACCAAGGAGCCCCACTACGGCTATTTCTCCCCCAGGGAGGAGTACCTGGACGCGATTGTCCGCTGGCAGGAGACGCGCAACGGCGTGACAGGCCTTACCAGGGAATGCATCGGCTATGAGAACGGCGTGCTGGGCGGCGTGGTCAGCGCCCTGAACGTGTTCTGCTCCAGAGGGGACAATGTGCTCCTCCACTCCCCCACCTACATCGGCTTCACCGGAGCCCTGGGCAACAACGGCTACCATATCGTCCACAGCCCATTGATTCTGGACGAAGAAGGTACATACCGCATGGATTTCGTGGACATGGAGAAAAAGATCACGGAGAACCGGATTCACGCCGCCGTATTCTGCTCGCCCCACAATCCCTGCGGCCGGGTCTGGGAAAAGTGGGAAGTGGAGCAGTTCATGGAGCTGTGCCGCAAGCATGACGTGATGGTGGTCTCCGATGAAATCTGGTCTGACATCATCCTGGCCGGGCATAAGCACATCCCCACCCAGAGCGTCAGCCAGGACGCCCGGAACCGCACCGTGTCGGTCTACGCTCCCTCCAAGACCTTCAACCTGGCGGGCCTGGTGGGCAGCTACCACATCATCTACAACAAGGCCATCAGGGAACGGGTAAGCAAGGAGTCCTCCCTCTCCCATTACAACAGCATGAACCTGCTGTCCATGTACGCCCTGATCGGCGCCTATCAGCCCCAGGGCTACGAATGGGTGGACGAGCTGCGCCAGATCCTCACCGGCAATATCGACTTTGCCTGCGGCTATATCGCGGAGCATTTCCACGGCGTCAGTGTCTCCAAGCCCCAGGGCACCTATATGCTGTTCCTGGACTGCACGGAGTGGTGCGAAGCCCACGGGAAGACCATCGATGAGCTGGAGCAGGCCGCCTGGGTTGTGGGCGTGGCCTGGCAGGACGGCAGGGCGTTCCATGGCCCCTGCCACATCCGCATGAACCTGGCCCTGCCCCTCTCCCGGGTGCAGGAGGCCTTCCAGAGGCTGGACAAGTATGTCTTCAATGCCTGAAACAGCGCCTGCCCATCCGGTGCGCTATGCCTTGGTACCGGATGGGCAGATACGGAACCAAAAATAGGAGGAATCCATGCCGCTTCAGATTGTCAGGAATGATATCACGAAAATGAAAGTGGACGCAATCGTAAACGCCGCCAACTCCTCGCTCCTGGGCGGGGGCGGCGTGGACGGCTGCATCCACCAGGCCGCGGGGCCAAAGCTGCTGGCCGAGTGCAGGACGCTGGGAGGGTGCGAGACCGGCAGCGCGAAGGTCACCGGCGCAGGAAACCTGCCCTGCAGATATGTCATCCATGCCGTGGGGCCACAGTGGCGCGGCGGCGCTTACGGGGAGCGCGGCCTCCTTGCCTCCTGTTACCGCACCTCCCTGGCCCTGGCAAAGGAAAAGGGCTGCGAGACGGTGGCCTTTCCCCTCATCTCTTCCGGTATCTACGGCTATCCCAAGGACCAGGCGCTGCGGGTGGCCATCGATACCATCGGCGCGTTCCTGCTGGAGAACGACATGACTGTCTATCTGGTCATCTTTGACAGGAAAGCTTATCAAATCAGCGGGAAGCTATTTGACGATATTGCGGAATATATTGATGATAATTACGCAGACCAGCATACGGACAGCTCATCCCGCCGGATGAGGCGGTTAAATGTGTTCAAAGCCAAGGAAAAGCCGCCGAAAGATGCCGTCAGCGAAAAAGCGCGCAGGGCCGTCGAACCCTGCTGCCCTTCCATGCCCCCCATGTCCGCGCCTATGCCTATGGCCGCAGCGGCACCTGCCACATTCAGCACCCTTGACGATGCCCTCAAACAGATTGACGAGAGCTTCTCCGAGATGCTGCTGCGCAAGATAGACGAGTCCGGCATGACGGATGCCCAGTGCTATAAAAAGGCCAATATCGACCGCAAGCTTTTCTCGAAAATCCGCGGCGACAGGCTGTACAAGCCCAGCAAGCCTACGGCCATCGCCTTCGCCATCGCCCTGGAGCTGGATTTGGAGGAGGCCCGGGACATGCTCATGAAGGCCGGATTTGCCCTCTCCCGCTCGAATAAGTTCGACATCATCATCACGTATTTCATCGAGAAGGGCAACTACAATATCTTTGAAATCAACGAGGCCCTGTTCGCCTTTGACCAGAGCCTGCTGGGGGCTTAGGATTTCCCCCAGGGATAATTTGTCGCATGGCATGCGACCAGATTGCATACGGCTCCTCTTATAATATGACTGTAAGGTAAGCAACCCGACAGTCATATTTTTTATAAGCAGGAGGTAACCACATGAGAAAGAACCTGTCAGAAATCGTATTCATCCTTGACCGCAGCGGCTCCATGAGCGGGCTGGAGTCGGACACCATCGGAGGCTTCAACTCCATGATTGCGAAACAGAAGAAGGAAGAGGGCGAGGCCCTCATCTCCACCGTCCTCTTCGACAATTTCAGCGAGGTCGTCCACGACCGCGTGGCCGTCCGGGACATCCGGCCCCTGACGGACAAAGACTATACGGTAAGGGGCTGCACCGCCCTTCTGGATGCCATCGGCGATGCCATCCGCCACATCGGCAACATCCATAAATATGCCAGGGCCGAGGACGTGCCGGAGCACACCCTTTTCGTCATCACGACGGACGGAATGGAGAACGCCAGCCGCCATTACGACAGCGACAAGGTCAAAAGGATGATTGAGCGCCAGAAGGAAAAATACGGCTGGGAATTCCTATTCCTGGGGGCCAACATCGATGCCGTGGAGACCGCCGGGCAGTTCGGCATCAGCCAGGACCGCGCCGTGAATTATCATTCCGACAGCCAGGGCACCCAGCTCAACTATCAGGTGGTGTCGGAGGCCATCAGCGCCGTCCGATGCAGCGCGCCTCTGGGGGCTGACTGGAAGAAGCGCATCGACGATGACTACAAGGCGAGGAAGCGTGGGCTTTTCCGTAAAAATTCGTAGAGTCATACCATCCCCGGGCCAGGCTGCCTTGAACTATATTCCAAAAAACATATCACAAAAAACGGCCTTGCGATACCGCGCCCTGCTACGGGGATTGGGCTGCTTTAGAATTCCTTCCGACAGAACCACCATTCGCCGGTCCTGTCAGAAGGGAATCGCCAGAAATCTCCGGAATCGTCAGATCTTGGAGTACCCAAAGGCATTGGCAAAAGCGTCGATGGGCTTCTTCTCCTTGCACATGGTACATTTCTCGGAGCTGTAGGTCATATAGTCCGGGATGTCCGCCGTGGTGAACAGGGAATTCACCGGCATCCCGGCGATGCTGTTGGCGGCGCTGAACACCGCGCTGATCCCGCTTATGGAAGCGCCGTAGTAGGTGAGGGTATGTATGGCCTTGGTCACCGTCTTTCCCGTGGTGGCGCTGGCCAGGAGCAGCAGCACGTTCTTCTCCTTGACCATGGGCAGATAGTTGTCCCGGAACATCATCTGTCCCGATGTGGTGTACTCCGGCGTTATGATATAGATCGTCTTGTGGGCGTTTCTGGAATAGATTCCCGCCCTGGTCAGTTCCTCCGCCAGGAACGCGCCGATGATCTCACAGCCGTCTATGCAGACGATCGTGTCCACCACTGTCGATATCATAACCTGCCTTCCCAGTTCTCTCGCCACCATGGACGCCTCGCTAAGCCTGGCCTTCAAAGTCGTCATGTCCAGAAAATAGTTGACGTGGGAGTTCGGGGTCACGAAATGTCCCGGAATCGCCTTCAACTGGATGTTCGGGTGGGCCTTGGAATAAATTTTGATCACTTCCTGCATATATGTACCTCCTCATCATGATACGGCCTGAATTTACAGAAATCTTTCTGCCGATATAT
>CAMTBF010000350.1 GCA_947068385.1 uncultured Lachnospiraceae bacterium | reverse complement strand
GTTCAGACGTGTGCTCTTCCGATCTATATCCGCAGAGACCCTACCAAGCCCAGGGCCATCGAAATCTGTGACGACAGCTTCCAGATGATACGCACGGAGATGGTGAACCTTCCCATCATCGGCAATGTGGCCGCAGGGCAGCCTATCCTTGCGGAGGAGAATATCGAGGATTATTTCCCTGTGCCGGCGGACCTGGTGCCAAGCGGCGAGTCCTTCGTGCTCAATGTCCGGGGTGACTCCATGGTCAATGCGGGCATCTTCAATGGCGACAGGGTCTTTGTCAACGCCTGCAGCACGGCCAGCAACGGGGAGATCGTGGTGGCACTGATCGACGATTCCGCCACGGTGAAGACATTTTATAAAGAGGACGGCCATATCCGCCTGCAGCCCGAGAACGACTCCATGGCGCCCATCATCGTGGACGACTGCCAGATTCTGGGCAAGGTATTCGGCGTATTCCGTTTTTATCGCTGATTTTTCATGATTTGTCTCGCTTCTGCCAAAAATTTCAGCTCTGCCGGATCTCCAGGCAATGCATAAATCAGCCTTTATTGCAGATATTAGTATAGCCGGGACTTTAAATGCCGCGCAGAAAAGAGGGAGACAAATGGGAAATAAATTTTTGGACGGTACTGCCCTTACCATTGCCATCATCGGTGCAATCAACTGGGCTTTGATTGGCATATTCCGCTTCGATTTGGTAGCCTTTATCTTTGGCGATATGTCGTGGCTTTCCAGAATCGTCTACGCAATCGTAGGCCTCTGCGGACTCTATCTGATCAGCTTTTATATGCACCTTGGCAACAGAGAGGAATCGGTATAACGAAAAAAGGAGGCCCTGGCCGGATTGTCCGAACCAAGGGCTTCCTTTTTTGCTGTGATTTGGCTCTCAGGCATCCAGGTCCTGTATCTCCATCTGCCTGCCGTCTCTCCAGATGCGCTCCAGGTCGTACAGGCGCCTGTTCTCCCTGTCGAAGATGTGGACGATCAAATCGCCGAAATCCAATAAGATCCAGTTCGCCGTCTGATATCCTTCCGTCTGCCTCTCCGGATATCCCGCCCGGCCCAGGGTCTCCTGCACATTGTCGCACAGGGTCTGCACCTGGTTCCTGTTGGAGCCGCTGGCGATGATGAAGTAATCCGCAATGACAGAAACCTCGCTGATGTCGATGACGCGGATGTCCTCCGCCTTCTTGTCCTCCAGCGCCTGGATGGCCATCCGGGCCATTTCCTTCGCGTTTTTATTCTCCATAAGTTCCTCCCGTCATTTTTTATAATATTTCCATGTCTCTTCCGTCTTAGGGTCGATTTCGTTGCCGGTATCCTTCAGATAGTCCAGCGTATCCGACAGGATCCGGACAAAGGCCTTGTCCAGGTCCACAAAAGCGATCCTTCTGATCTCCGCCAGATTTGCCGCGTGGGTCCTGCCCGGCTCGATATAGTCTGCGATGAAGACGATTTTTTCCAGCGTGCTCATGTTCTGCCGGCCCGTGGTATGGCTGCGGATAGCGTTCAGGATATCCGGATTGGTGATGCCATACTTCTGATAGGCAAGGCAGGCTCCCACCTTTGCGTGGAGCAGGAAGGGGTTCTTTTTTTCCACCGCCGTGACGGGAATCTTATTCTTTTTACAGATGGAAAGGCGCTTCTCGTCCGTAAGGCATTTCGCGCAGTCGTGGAGCAGGCCGGCGATCTGCGCGTCCCTGATGTCGCAGCCGTAGCGCATGGCCAGCGCCGCCGCCGTGTATTCCACCCCTAAGGTGTGCTCGAAGCGCTTGCTGTCCTGCACCTTTTCCATGGCCCTTCGAAGCTTCTTCAAACTAATCGCTTTTTTCACGGTAAAATCCCTTTTCTCTGATATATGCTAATACATCGTCGGGCACCAGATACCTGACGCTCTGTCCTCTGCGGATGCGCTCCCGGATTTCCGTGGAGGAAATGGACATATGGAGGAAGGAGAGCAGCACGATCTCCCGCCCCTCACAGAACCGCTCCTCCAGCTCCCGCTTTTTCGCCTCCATCTCCGGCAGGGTATTCTCTCCCCGGATTGCCGCCACCAAAGTGCAGTTGGCAAAAATCCGCTCCGGCGCTTTCCAGCTTCCGATGGAGAAGAGGCAGTCTGCCCCCGCGATGAAGAAAAACGCATCCTCCGGATATTCCCTGCGCAGCTC
The DNA here is from genome assembly GCA_947068385.1 of uncultured Lachnospiraceae bacterium. GTDB lineage: Bacteria > Bacillota > Clostridia > Lachnospirales > Lachnospiraceae > Acetatifactor. The sequence goes on along the minus strand of CAMTBF010000350.1, from coordinate 2,227 downwards.
CTCCAGAGTCTCGCAGGTATAGGTATACCCCTGCCGCTTTACCTCCGTATCCAGACATCTGAAACGGCCGTTGCCCTGAATGGCAAGCTGCGTCATCCGAAGCCGCTCCTCGCCGGGCAGGATCCGCTGTGAAGCCTTCATATAGGGCATCCCAGCGGGAATCATCCACACCTGGTCCAACCCGATGGCATCCATGGCCCATTCCGCCAGCATCAGATGCCCGATATGGATGGGATTGAAAGTCCCTCCCATTATGCCTATCCGCCTCATTCCCATGGAAAACGCTTCCTTCCTGTCTATCTGGGAAGCACGATCTTCGGCTTGTCCCTGTCCGGCTTATACAGCACGATCCGCTTGCCGATGACCTGCACCACCTGGGAATGGGTCCGCCCCGCCACCATCTCGGCTATCTCGTTCGGGTCGTCCGCGCAGTTCTTCAGCACCGCGATCTTTACCAGCTCATTCTTGTTGAACGTCTCCTCTATAGCTGCTGTCAGCTCTGGGGTAAGGCTGGCCTTCCCCACCTGGAAGACCGGCTTCAGATTGCTGGCCAGGCTCTTCAGATACGCTCTCTGTTTGCTCGTCATAGTCATGATTATTCCCCTTCGTTATTTGTAATAGTCAAAGGAATGCCCGTATATGCGGACGGTGTCGCCGTCCTGGATCCCCAGCGCCTCCAATTGCTCCAGGATGCCGTTGGTCTTCAGGAAATTCTGGAAGAAGGCAAAGCCTTTCTCGCTTTCCAGATTGGTATATCCCAGCATCTTCTCCACCCGGGGGCCCTCCACCACATATTCGTCCCTGGAGGCATCGTACTCCACGGTATAAGGGTCATTCTGGCTGGCGGCTGCCTGCTCCGGGAAGAACTCCTGTTCGAACACGGTCACTTCGTTCCCCAGCTCCTCCAACATCCCGTTCACATGGTACAGCAGCTCTCTCACGCCCTCCCCGCTGACTGCGGAGATAGGGTATACCGGAATCCCCTTTGGCTCGAATTCCGCCCTGATGGCATTCACGGGGCTGTCGTCCCGGTCGTAGATCACGTCAATCTTGTTGGCGGCAATGACCTGGGGCCGCCTGGCGATATCCGGATTATAGGCGTCCAGCTCCTTATTGATGGCGTAGATGTCCTCTATGGGGTCGCGCCCCTCCGTACCGGCCGCGTCCACGATATGGATGATCACCTTGGTCCGCTCGATATGGCGCAGGAACTCATGCCCCAGCCCTATGCCCTCCGACGCCCCCTCGATCAGCCCCGGGATGTCCGCGATGACGAATCCGTTGGTGCCGTCCAGGTCCACCACGCCCAGATTGGGGTTCAGGGTGGTGAAATGGTAGTTCGCGATCTTGGGCTTGGCGTTGGTGACCCTGGCGAGGAATGTGGATTTTCCCACGTTGGGCAGCCCTACCAGGCCCACGTCCGCGATGACCTTCAGCTCCAGCAGGATCTCCAGCTCCTTCGCCGGACGTCCCGGCTGGGCGTAGGTGGGGGCCTGCATGGTGCTGGTGGCATAGTGCTGGTTCCCGCTGCCTCCGCGCCCGCCCTTCAGGAGCGTGACCTGGCGGTTGTCACCGGACATGTCCACGATGACCTGGCCGCTGGCCGCTTCCTTGATGACCGTCCCGGGAGGCACCTTCAGTATGATGTCGCTGCCGTCCTTCCCCCGGCAGTTGCGTTTGCCGCCGGGCTCTCCGTCCTGCGCCTTGTACTTCCGGACATTGCGGAAATCGATCAGCGTGTTCAGGCCCTCGTCCACCACGAAGATCACGTCCCCGCCCTTGCCGCCGTCCCCGCCGTCAGGCCCTCCCGCCGGCACGTACTTTTCACGGCGGAAGGACACATGGCCGTCCCCGCCCTTGCCGCTCCTCACATATATCTTGGCTCTGTCTGCAAACATAAACGATACCTTTCATAAAACGAGGACTCCAAACGGATTGTTTGGAGTCCCTGCCGATTGAACTATTCCTCTACAGGATAGACAGAAGCGCACTTTCTGTCTCTTCCTTTTCTCTCGAAACGAAGGATACCATCCACCTTTGCGAACAGAGTATCATCTCCGCCTCTCCCTACGTTCACGCCGGGATGAATCTTGGTTCCGCGCTGTCTGTAAAGAATATTTCCAGCCTTCACGAACTGTCCGTCAGCCCTCTTCGCTCATAAAAAGGGAGTAGGCTCCACCAAGAACGGAAGAGACTCCGAGTCTAAGAGATTAGGCGCGAAGAGGGC
>CAMTBF010000349.1 GCA_947068385.1 uncultured Lachnospiraceae bacterium | reverse complement strand
GTGTGTTGGTTGCCAGCGGCAGCCTTGCCAATGCAGGATATTATACCATTGATTTATTGTCAGAATATCGGTTTCCAAAGGAAAAATCGGTGCCCCATCATACATTTTGCAGTCTCTGTTGAACTGTTCTGATGTACTCCATTTTTTCCATTGAAAATCCACTTTTCCATGTCTAATGACTGTCGCCCGCATATCGTACCCTCCATGGCAATCATTCTGTATTTAACTATATAAGCCTTTCTCTTTTTCGAAAGCGTCTGCAACCTGCCTAATTCATCCTCCGGAACTGTGACGGCGAAACGCCGGTATGCTGCTTGAACTGCTTGCAGAACGTAAAGGCGTCCGGGTACCCTAACTGGACGGCCAGCTTCTCCAGGGAAAGGTCGTTGCGCAGGAGCAGCGCCTTGGCGCGGTTGACCCGGACGCGGATGGCGTACTGGCCTATGGAGATCCCGGCGGAGGCCCTGAACTGCTTGCGGAGGGCCTCATAGCCCATATGCATCTGGGCCGCCAGCTCCTGCCCGGTGATCCGCCCGGAACAGCGCTCGATAAGGCGGCAGGCCAGCTCCACGCAGCCGTCCTCCTCCCGGGAGCGGGAACAGCGGGAGGTGATGGTGCACAAAAGCTGCTGGGCCTCAAAATACAGGCGCGTCAGGTCGGGCTCCTGGGCATCCTGCATGGAGGACAGCAGGCTGCCGGCGGCAGGGAGGATTTCGTCCAGCGCGTTCTCCTCGCAGCGCATCACCGGGCGGTCGGACATCAGTCCCATGGAAAGGAGGTTGTGGTAGCTTTCCGCGCTGATGCAGATGAAGAATTCCAGCCATTTCCCGTCCGGCTTTACGATGGTGGTGTGCCTCACGCCCGGGAGCCGCTGGACGAAGGAGCCCCGGGAAAGCTTTACATGGGAATGGCCGCGGTCGGAATATTCCCCTTCCCCGTCCAGAAGGATCAGGTCGCCGTAATATTCAAACGTGATGTCCCGGTTGCTCCCCCGGTCGTCCGGTTTGTAGATAAAGCCGCAGGAAAGGTTTCCGGCAGTCCTGTTGGGGCCCACGGTCCTGTAAGATACTCTTGTCTTGTACTCTGGCATGATGTCCTCCTGTCCCATGTCCTGGAATCCCATTTTTGACATATGATAATTCCCATAACAGCTATTCCGCTTCCGATATTCTGAGTTTATCATAAAATCGTATGAAAATACAGAGAGAATCCAAAACAGACAAAAACAGAAAAGCTGCCGCTTACAGAGCGGAGCGGGAGGGGACATGACAGAGCGGGAGAACTTCTTTTCAATCATCAGGCGGACGGGGTACGAGCGGATTCCCGTCATGTACAGCTTCTGTCCGTATCTTCAGGAGACCTGCGGCCGGAAGGTGGAGGAGCTGTTGCGGGAGATCGGCTTTACGCCCTCCCCTATGGTGGATGTGGCAGGCATTCCGGTCAAAGACAGGGATACGGAAAAGTTCCGGAAATATTACGGCCCTTTGAAGGAGGGCACCACCATCGACATCTATGGCGTGGCAAATGAGCCCGGGAGCGCGGCGGCCATGCACATGACCCATATGCTCCATCCGCTGGAGAAGATGGAGTCTCTGGAGGAGCTGGAGGCCTATCCCTTTCCGGAGTTCGTCCGGAACGGGGAGGAGGCCCGGCAGCTTGCCCGCAACAATGCGCTGAAGGCCCGGGATAAGGTGATCTGCGGCAATATGCAGTGCACGATCTGGGAGACCGCATGGTATATGCGCGGCATGGAAGCGCTGATGATGGACATGATGTCCGAGGACGAGATGGCGGAATTCCTGCTGGACAAGGTGACGGATCTGGCCGTGCAGCGGGCCGTGTACTTTCTGGAGACGGGGGCGGAGGTGCTCTATTTCGGGGACGATGTGGGGATGCAGCGCACCATCATGATGAGCAGGGAGCTTTACCAGACATGGCTGAAGCCCCGGCTGAAAAGGGTGGTGGACGCGGCGAGGACCGTCAAGCCGGATGTGATCATTTTTTATCATTCCTGCGGGTTCATCGAGCCTTTTATCGAAGACCTGATCCAGGTGGGCATCGATGTGCTGAACCCTGTGCAGCCGGAGTGCATGGATTTCGGGGAGATTCATGGGAAATACGGCGACAGGCTCTCTTTCCACGGGACGATCGGAACCCAGACTACGATGCCCTTCGGGACGCCGGAGGAGGTGCGCGCGGAGGTGTTCCGGAACCTGGACATCGCAGGCAAAAAGGGCGGGCTCCTGGTCTCGCCCACCCATCTTTTGGAGCCGGAGGTGCCCTGGGAGAACATCAGGGCTTACATCCAGGCATGCAGGGACTATACGCGCTCCGGTTCCTGAGGGGGCTGCTCTGACGCTGGCCGGGCCCAGGGCTTTACCGGGCCCGGCTTATTTCTTCCCACCTATTCCATGGCAAGGAGGTCGGGAATCGTGGCCTCGAAGTCCACGCCGTACCAGGGCTTGTCCGGATTCTGCAAAGTCACCTCTATGGTATGGGCGGTGTAATCGGCGGCGATGCGCATGGCGTCGCGCCAGTTCCTGCCTTTCAGGATCTCCCCCACGCATGTGCTGGAGAAGAGGTCTCCGGTACCGTGGTAGGAGGCGTCGATCCTCCGGTTCTGGTAAACGTAATACTCCCCTGTCTCCCGCTCATAGCCCATGACTCCGGTCTTTCCCTTCTCCAGGGAGACGCCGGTGAGGACGCTGATGCCCGCGCCCAGCTCATTGAGCCCTGCCAGGAGCGCCTTTACATAGGCCTCGTCGTACTCCTCCCTGTATTCCATGCCTGTCATCAGGGCGGCCTCGGTGATGTTTGGCACGATGATGTCCGCCTCCGCGCAGAGCTCGGCGTTCTTCTTCACATAGTCCATGTCAAAGGCCGGGTACAGCTTTCCGTTGTCCGCCATCACGGGGTCTACGATTATCACATTGCTTTCATTCCGGAAGCTCCTGAACAGCTCCTTTATCTGGTCGATCTGCTCGATGGTTCCCAGATATCCGGTATAGATGGCGTCAAAGGCCACGCCCTCGCTCTTCCAGTGGGCGGCGATCGGCCCGATCTGGTCGGAGAGGTCCTTGCAGGTGAAGTTCTTGAACATGGTGTGGGTGGACAGGACCGCCGTGGGCAGGATCACCGTCTCGGCCCCCAGGGCGGATATGACGGGCAATGCTATGGTCAGGGAACATTTCCCCAGGCACGAGATGTCCTGTATGGTCAGTACTCTTTTCATTTTTGATGCCTATCTGCGCGTTGCGGCGCGCCGGGACTACGGGCCGGATACGCTTTTTTGTCCGGCCTGCTCCAAAGAGTCCAGGCACATCGTATCACTATCTACATACTAAGTCAATAGGTTGATTGATTTTTGGCTGCTGTTTATCCGCTTTTTATCCGCCTTATTGAAATAAAACAGGCGGTATTCCGTTCTCCGGCATCAAAAAGGCGAAGCAGGTAAACGCGGCGAAGCATAATGTGACGAACAGCAGGCCGATTTTGCCCGCCATGGATATCCTGTGCCTGGGTGAGAACAGCGCAATGTTGAGGATGAGCGAAACGCCGCAGAGCGCCACGTCCAGGACAAAATTGGCGATGACTGCCATCCTGTGGGTGTCCATAAGGCCCAGCGTGAAAAACGCCAGTAAAAACACCCCGTAGTTTACGCTTATCCAGGCAATCATCTGCTTTGTTGACAGCTTATTTTTCTTCATTGGAGACCTCCCTTCCCAGCCCGATGGCCTTCCTGATTTCGTCCACGTCGCTTTTCAGCCTCACCAGTCCGGCCACATGGATGAGAAGCGAAACAATAGCAGCAATGACTACATAGCTGAATATCCCTAGGAAGATATGCTCATGCCACCTCCCCGCCCATGCCAGCGGCAGCATTCCAAGGGTGAGCGAGACCAGGTAGCCTGCGCCCTGCTTCGCCGGCCCAAGCCCGGCGCTCTCGCTGAACAGGCTGGCTATGCCGCAGGCTGCCCCCAGCCAGGAAAATACGCCTATCTGGATCAGGGCCGCAAGCAGCTCGCTGCCATAGGCCTTTGCCAGAGCAGGCAGGGCAAAGCAGAACTCTCCGGTATTCACGCGCAGGGAGACCAGGACGGAGAAGAGCAGGCAGGCAAAGCACCCTATCAGGAAACCTGTCGCCGCAGACTTCAATGCTTTCTTTTTCAAAGTATCACCTCATATTCCTAATGATTTCTTGATCTTCGGGATGTATCTTCTGGAGACATAGGTCTGGGAGCCGTCTGTAAAACGAATGCAGATTCTCCCCGTTATGCGCAGATCCATATCCCGAATCCTTTTGATATTTACGATTTCCGAATTGGAGATGCGCAGGAATTCCCTCTTATCCAGCGCCTCCTCCAGTTCATATAGCCTGTAGCGTATGACATATTCGCCCTGCTGCGTCCG
>CAMTBF010000348.1 GCA_947068385.1 uncultured Lachnospiraceae bacterium | reverse complement strand
AGCCGCACCACCAGGGGCCGAAGAAGATGCCGGCCCTGCCTGCGGTCACAGGCTCCAGGGCATCGTTCCTGACGAAGACTTCGGGGTCGATCACGCCTGCCGCGTACATCTCGGCCAGCTTGGCCAGGGCCTCCTTGGTCTGGGGCTCCACGGAGCCATAAGCCACCGTGCCGTCGCCCTTGTCCAGCCAGTACTCAGGATAGGAATTATATGCGCCGAAGATGGGATCCAGGCCCCAGCGGTTTCCACCTACGTTGATCAGCTGATCGCCGGAGGCAGGCCCTACGATACCGATGGTATTGTCACCGCCGATCTTCGCTTCCACAAATTTCTGGGCCACCTCGATGACCTCGTCGATGGACCTGGGAACCTCCAGCTCCAGCTCATCCAGCCAGTCCTGACGAATCCACATGATATTTACGCCGCCGGCGGTGATCTCCGGAGCGGGGATCGCGTACATCTCCCCGTTGTAGGAAATGGCCTCCATCAGGGCGTCTCCGCCGGAGCGGACATACTGCTTGAGCTGATCGGACGCATACTCCTCAAAGACATCGGTGAGGGGCTGTATCTGGTCGTATTTCAGCATGGCAAGGTACTGGGTCTGCCCTACGTTCACGGCATCCGGAATGGTGTTGGACGCGATGCAGAGATTGATCTTCTGGCCGAAGTCGGAGCTGGCGCAGATCCAGTCGTACTGCACATCGATGTTCAGATCTTCCTTCAGCCACTGGACATAACGGCTGTTCTCCACAGACTCGCCCTCTCCAAAGGTGGTATTGGGATCCAGGCCATGGCCCATCTTGATCGTAACGGTCTCCTCAAAAGGCTGCAGGGCCTTGGAGCCGCCGGCAGCCTCCTGGCCGCCCTCTTCGCCGGAAGCATCTTCCGCCTCCGACTCCTCCCCGGCATCGGATTCCTCTCCGCCGGCCTCGGACTCCGCGCTGGACTCCTCTGAAGCCGCGGAAGACTCGGATTCAGGCGTGCTGCTGCTGTTGTCTCCGCCGCCGCATGCAGTCATCCCCAATGCCATGGTTCCAACTAACATGAGTGAAACAAGTTTCTTCAATTTCATAATACTTCCCTCCATTTTTTATTTGTATTTTCATTGGGATTCTATGTAAGGGCGATCATCCCTTCACGGAACCCAAAGTAATACCTTTGACGAAATACTTCTGCAGGAACGGATACACGATCAGCACGGGCACCATGGCGATGAAGATTTTCGCCGCGTCCAGGGACTGGTTGTTCAGCTTGGAAGCCGCCGCTATCTGCTCCACGTTCATGGTGGAGTAGTCCAGGGTCACCACCATCTGCTGGATGTAGGTCTGCAGGGGATAGCTGGCCTCCTTGGTGCTCAGCACCAGGCCCTGGAAGAACTCGTTCCAGTAGCCCACGATGGTGAACAGAGTGATCGTGGCGATGCTGGGCTTGGCCAGAGGGATATAGATGGAAGCCCATATCCTCCAGGGGCCGGCCCCGTCCACCAGCGCCGCCTCCTCCAGCTCGGAGGGGAGGTTCTTGAAGAAGTTCATGGCCAGTATCACATTGTACACCGGAAGCCCGCCTGCCAGCACCAGGCCCCAGATATTGTCGATCAGCTTGTAGTTGCGCATGGTCAGGTACCAGGGCACCGTACCGCCGTTGAACAGCATGCAGAAGATCAAGATCCACATGAACATGTTGCGCTTGGGGAACTGGGCCTTGGTCCTGGAAAGGGGGTAGGCCGCCATCAGGATGCAGCCCAGGCTCACCACGGTTCCCAGCACCACCCTGCAGATGGAGTTCCAGAAGGCCTGGAAGAAAGCGCCCTCGCCTACGATCTTCTTGTAAGAGTCCACATTGAAGCCCACGGGCCAGAAGGATACCAGTCCGGCATTCACCGCGTCCTTGGAGCTTAGGGATACACACAGCACGTACCAAAGGGGCAGCAGACACATGAGGCCGATCAGCACCAAGATGATGACGTTTATGACATCGAATATTTTCGATCCTACAGAATTATCTTTTATATTCATGGTGTCTCCTCCTTATTAGAATAACTTATATCCCGCGAACTTATCCGCCATCCAGTACCCTAAGGTAATCAGCACGAAGCTTACCACAGATTTCAGCAAGCCCACCGCTGTGGCCAGGGAGAACTGCAGATTGACGAGACCGGCTCTGTACACCCATGTGTCCAGGATGTCGCCCGTGGAGTACACCAGCGGATTGTACAGGTTGAAAATCTGGTCGAAGCCCGCGTTCAGCACATTGCCCAGGGACAGGATCGCCAGCAGCGCCACTGTCATCTTGATGCCGGGCAGGGTGATGTGCCAGATCCGCTTGAAGCGCCCCGCGCCGTCCACAGCCGCCGCCTCGTAGAGCTCAGGCGCGATTCCCAGCATGGTGGACAGATAGATGATGGCATTGTAGCCGAAGTTCTTCCAGATGTCCGTGCCGATGACCAGGGGCCGGAACAGGCTGTCCGTACCAAAGAAGTTGATGCTCTCCCCGCCGAAGAAGTTGATCACCGAGTTGATGGGGCCCACGTAGCCGAAGATATTCAGCACGATCTTCGCCAGGATGACCCATGACAGGAAATAGGGGAGATACACGATGGTCTGAATGGGCCGGTACAGCTTCTGGATGCACAGCTCGTTCAGCAGGATCGCGAACACCAGGGGCACCACCAGGTTCGCTATGATCTTGCCCATGGCGATTATGATGGTATTGGTCAGGACCTGCTTGATGTCGCTCATCTGGAACATGTACTCGAAGTTTGCGAAGCCGATGAACGGCGACTTCCACATGCCCAGGCCAGGGTTGAAATCCTCGAACGCCATCACGATGCCGAACATCGGCACGATGTTGAAAAGCACCAGCCAGATGATTGCCGGTATCAGCATTATGTAATAATGCTTCAGGAACTTTTTGTTGAACATATTCCCGCCCTCCTTCAAGTTTACGAAGTTTTTATTTGTTGATAATGCATATTTTATCATTTTTACCAAAAGCTTTCTATGTGATATTGTCAAAAAATAAAAGTGATCCATTTCCAATTTCGACTGTATCCATTGGAAATATGATCACTTTTAGATTGGTTTTGTAAAATTTGTTTTGTGGAGAAAGAACAGTTTTTACCAGATGAACAGCTCCTTGCCGTTCAGCTTCATCAGCGCCTCCAGGAAATAGTAGTCTCCGTAGATGATGGAGAACTCATGCTCCTGGTCGTGGTATGCCGCGGTGCATTTCTCCAGGAGGTTGTCCTCCTCCTCGTTCCAGCGCACCCGCTCCTCCGCCAGGGCCTCCAGCATCTTCAGGGCCGCTGACAGGTAGATCCTGCTTTGTCTCCCTTCCTTCAGCTTGGCCAGCTCTATCAGGCCGCAGGAGGCGATGGCAGCCGCCGTGGAGTCCTCCAGAGCCACGTCCAGGGGCTGGCGGAAGTCCACGGGGATGAAGCCGCTCTCCGGGATGTTGGCGATGAAGTAATTCGCCACCCGCTCGGCGGTGGCCAGGTAGGCCGGGTCCTTGGTGTGCAGATGGCTCAAGGTAAAGCCGTACAGCGCCCAGCTCTGGCCCCTGGTCCAGGAGGAGCCTTCCCCGAAGCCCTGGCCGCCGTAGCTTTTCACCATTTCGCCGGTCTCTAGGTCGAACTCCACGATGTGGTTGGAGGAGCCGTCCCCGCGGATGAAGCTTTTGCTTGCGGTGTTGGCGTGGCTCACGGCTATCTGGGAGAACCTGGGGTCGCCGGTCTCCTGGCTGGCCCAGTACAGAAGGGGCAGGTTCATCATGCAGTCGATGATTGCCCATCCCCTGTGGTCGTCCGGCCCCCAGTCGTTCCAGGCCCGGATGAAGTTGCCCCGGTTGTTGAAGCGCCCGGCCAGGTTGCAGGCGGCCAGCAGGCCTCTGTTGCGGGAGGCGGGGTTCTTCGTCATGCGATAGTCTGCCACGGCCGTGGGGAGCCACCGGAAGCCGTTGTCGTGGTCGAGCCTGTTGATGTCCATCAGGCAGGCGTCCAGCTTGCGCTCGTTGTCCTCGGCGATTTCCTTGTAGAGCTCCTTTCCGGTCAGGGCGTACATCTGCCACATCATGCCGCCCCAGAAGCCGTTGGTCCACCAGCCGATCTCCTTCCCCGATTTGTCGTCATGGACGCCGTGGAGGGTGGTGTAGGGAATCTTGTCCTTTGACCGCTGTGCCACCTTCTCCAGCTTGTGGGCCACCCTGTCCAGGGTCTCCTGGGCCCATTTGGTCTCTTTTTCGTTTAGCTGCATTGTTTCCTCTCCTTTCCTATATCAGGGATGCTCATCAAAATGTTTCCTTCTATTTTATCATAAACAGTTCGAAGTCTCCACCTAAATTTTGCCAAATAAAAACGAATGAAAATTGTAACATTAAATGCGAAAGGAAGCGAAAGCCTCCCGACGCATTATT
>CAMTBF010000347.1 GCA_947068385.1 uncultured Lachnospiraceae bacterium | reverse complement strand
TAGTTGAAGTCGCTCTCCCGGCCCCGCACCGTCATGTCCACGCTGCCCATGGAGCAGTTCACGTCGGCCTCGCCCCTGATGTCCGCCTCGGTCACCACGAATGCCCCCATGCCTACCTCCACTTCCAGCTCATCCACCACCAGGGTGCCCAGGTCGATGCTGCCCACGCCCACGCTGACCTCCAGATCCGAAACCTCCGCCCTGTCGTACACGGTGATCTGGCCCGCGCCCACCTCCAGCGACGCGCTGTCGGCGTACAGCGTCCCGAAGTCCATCTCCCCGGCCCCCATCTCTATCTCCACCTCATGGAACCGATAGTCCCTGGGCAGGTACAGGGTGATCCGGCAGTCCCCCGCGTCTGAGGGCAGCCTGCTGACGGATTTCACATACAGGGTATCGCCGTCCACATAGCCCTGGAACTTATAGGCATCCTCCGCCTCCAGGTACAGGTTCCCGTCCGGGGAATCCGCTGTCTGGAGCCAGCAGCCTCCTATGTCGATGTCCAGGTTCCTGATGTCCTTCCCGGGGCAGAACCTCTCCACATCCCCGCTGAAGACATGCTTGTCGTTAGAAAACTCCACCTCATGGTCGTCCGCTTGCTGTCCGGCATCATAGCCGTGGTCCACGCGCTCGTCCGTGGCGATGCTGCTGGCTTCCTCGATGCTACTGTCCACGACACTGTCGATTTCCTTATAGGAATCGAAGTCCAGGCCCATCATATGGAGCATCCAGCCTCCCCAGCCGCTGGGCCTGGCGGAATCTATCCGCACCCTCCCCTTCGTGGCCTGCTCCACCGCCCGGGCGATGGCCATGTCCCCCGCGATCCCGCCGCCCACCATGGCCAGCACCATCCCTACAACCGCAAATATCAATGCTGTGACCGCACAGCCCTTCATGAATCTCTTCATTATTATATCCAGTCCTTTCCGCCGCGGCTGCCGCCAGCCTCAGCTCCCGCGAATCCATCCTATCTGCCGGCCAGCGCCAGGCATTTGCGCTTCACAAAGCCGAACAAGCCAAAAATCCCCCGGAATATGGCGGGCGTGGCGATTCCTGCCATGGCCACGGCCAGCATCATCAGCAGGATGCCAAAGCACCCCACCAGCAGTCCGGCCCCCACCAGGGCTATCCCCACCCATGGATTGATGAACAGGCAGAGGATGCCTACCACCGCCAGCACCAGGAACAGGATCAGCAGGGTAAGCGCGCCTATGCCGAGGCCAAGTATGGTGCCGAACCACCCAAGCAGCAGCCCCAGGATCCCCATGAACACGCTGCCGTACACCGGGAACCCGAATACCAGCACGGTAATCAGCAGGGCGATGGCCCATGCGGGCATGCCTTCCTTCCTCCCCTTTTCGGGCTTCCCCCCGAACCACCCGGCGGTGTCATGGCTCCATCTGTAGGCGTCCTCATCCGGCGGGGCGCTCTCGGCGTTCCGCCCGTATCCCTCAAAGGGGTTCCAGCCCGCCCCGGCGGACTCTGTCCGGGCCTGTGCGCCGCCCGTGCCGCCTCTGCCGTCCCGGGCAGCTCCGGCGGGCTCCCCGGCGGCCCTGTCCTCCCGGCCTGCGGCGAATTTCCCGCTGCCGTCACCGGCGGCGGCCGCGCGCCCGGCATCCGCCTCCTCCGCAGTGTCCGCTTCCCCGCCCGGCTCGCCCTGGCCGTACTCCATCAGCGCCCGGTCGGAGGCCTTTGCCTTGCCCGCGGGCTTCTTCCCGTAGCCGCTGTCCAGGAGGTCGCGCTTGATGTTCTCCGCCACCCGGGCCGGATTGCCCAGCGCCTCTATGACCTCCTGCTCGTTCTCCGCCCCGGCGTCATCGAAGTAGTCGTTGTAATACTGGATCGCCTCCTCACGCTCCGTGGGCGCGATGCCCGTGAGCAGGCTTTCCAGCTGGTTCATAAAATCCGCTCTGTTCATAGTCCTATCCTTCCCTCAAATAATCCCGTAATTTTGTCAGCATACCTCCGCCATTCGCTCTCGTACAGATGCAGCTGCGCCCAGCCCCTGCTGGTTACCTTATAATAGCGCCTGTTCCTGCCCGCGCATTCCATGTCGTAGATCTCCAGGCATTCATCCTTCTGCAGCCTCCGCAGCACAGGATAAAGCGTGGACTCCGACAGCTCGATAACCTGCCTGACCTCCTGGGTGATCTTGTACCCGTAGGTCCCCTCCGGCTCCTTGGACACAACGGCCAGCACGATGGCATCCAAAAGCGCTGCGCCTGTGTTAAATACCATTCGATCCGCTCCTTACCTTCCGTAACACTATACCGCCATACAATATTATATGGCGTATAATATTAGCTGATGCCTATACTATACGCCATATAATATCATATGTCAACATTATTTTTTCGTTTTCCGCCAACTTTTTCACCGGCTTTTCTATTGACCGGTTCAGTTCTGTTTTCCGGCTTTTTCCAGGCCTTCTTGTGGATAACTTGATCCGAATGTCATTTTATGGAAGCCCCATCCCCAAAAAATCCACAAAATCCACAGAGTTATCCACATTTACACATCTGTCATTTTTTGGACACCGCATGTCATTTCCACAGTTTCCCTCCGGCGGCGCTCCTCCCTCCACAGGCCCCGGGCCGGATGCGGCGGATGCCGCGAGCCCTCACAGCCACTCGTTCCAGAAGCGCTCCACCCGCTTCGCGACCTCGTTGACCGTCACGGTCTCGAACCGTTCCCACTCCCTGGGGAAGAGCCTGCGGTAGGCGGGCGCAAGGAAGCGCTCGTCCAGCAGAGCGATGATGCCCACGTCCTCCGCGGTGCGGATGACCCGCCCGGCAGCCTGCAGCACCTTGTTCATGCCGGGATACCGGTAGGCATAGTCGAAGCCGTTCTCCGCCCCGGCGTCGAAGCAGGACTTCAGGATCTCCTTCTCCTGGGAGACCTGGGGCAGGCCGGTGCCTATGATGATGGCCCCGATCAAGCTGTCCCGCTTCAGGTCGATGCCCTCGGCGAATATCCCGCCCAGCACGCAGAAGCCTATGAGGACGCGGTCGGGCCCTTCCGCCGCATCGCCGGCGGCGCGGAAGCAGTCCAGGAAGGCCTCCCTGTCCGCCTCGCTCATGGACTCGCTCTGGAGGATGCACTCCCTGCCCTCTCCCCCGAAGTTATCCACATACTTCCCGTGGACAATCCGCAGGAAGGCGTAGGAGGGGCAGAAGACCATGTAGTTGCCGTGGCGGTTCTTGACGATCTCCTCGATGTAGCGGGCGATGCACCCGTATTCCTCCTCGGAGCGCCTGGTGTACTTGCTGGTCACGTCGCCCGCGATGAACAGCCCCCGCCTGTCCGGCCGGAATACGGACCTGGCGTAGACCTCATAGTCCTCCGGCTCCCCGCCCAGCAGCTTCTTGTAGTACTGGATGGGCAGCAGGGTGGCGGAGAACAGGATCGTGCTGCGCCCCCGCTGCATGCAGCTTCTCAGGTTCCCGCCCGGGTTCACGCACAAAAGCTTCAGGAAGAAGCTGCCGTCATCGCATAGCTGGGTGTATTTCACATAGTTCTCGTCCAGCAGGTCGTAGACGGTAAAGAAATGGCTCACCGCGAAGTAGAACTCCAGCAGCCGCTCCCGGACGGGCAGCTCCCCCTCCTCCTGCTCTGACAGGTAGTCCTCCAGGACGGTGCGGAGCCGCATCAGGCCCTCCGTGAACGCCTCTATGCTCTCCACCACGCAATAGTCCTCGCACCGGCGTTTCAGGGCCAGGAGCTCCCGGTTGCATCTCTCCAGATGGTACACCAGCTTCTCGCCGTACCCCTGCCTGGCCAGGACGCTCCTGGCCCCATAGCCCCCGCCCGGATTCCCGCAGGCACCATCCCCGCAGGCGGCCTCCGGCAGGCCAGGATCGTCGCCGGAGGCTTCGGCACATCCGCCCTCTTCCAGACCGTCCGAAATATCTGACACATCTGTCGAAACAAGTGTCATATTTAAGTCCATCTGGCCGGAAACCTCCGTGTTCTTGCCCCTTTTCCCCTTCCTGTCCTTTTGTGACACAAGTGTCTTTTTCAGTTCCCTGGACAGCTCCAGGAACGCCTCCTTGTACAGGACGGCGCTGTACATCTCCCTGCCCCGCTCCAGCAGGTTGTGGGCCTCGTCGATCAGGAAGATGTAGTTCCCCGCCGTCCCCTCCCCGAAGAAGCGCTTCAGGTACACATGGGGGTCGAAGAGGTAATTGTAGTCGCAGATGACGGCATCGGCGAAGAGGCTGGCGTCCAGGCACATCTCAAAGGGGCAGACCATGTGCCTGGCGGCATAGGCCTCGATGGTCCCTCTGTCGAAGGATTCCTCCCGGTTCAGCATGTCGAACACGGCATCGTTCACCCTGTCGTAATGTCCCTTTGCATAGGGACAAGATCGGAAGAGCACACGTCTGAACTCCAGTCACGCCACTATCTCGTATGCCG
>CAMTBF010000346.1 GCA_947068385.1 uncultured Lachnospiraceae bacterium | reverse complement strand
TTCATTGGCAGGCACCTCGCTGAAAAGAAAAGTCCCACCGGGTTGCGCATGGTAAGACCAGAGGCGTGGTGGGTTCTGTTACTATTAAGCATAGGGGAAAAGGCGGAAAAAGTCAATACTTTTTTTGAATACTTTGAAGACAAGTTCCACCCCAGGCAATAGTGACAAAATGGAGAAAACAAAACTGTAGAAATTGCACGAAATTTCATATTAGTGAAATAATTTTCCAAACATGCTTGTATTCCCCCCCTCCGATTGTATAATATAGCTATATAGCTGCACAAAATACCCGTCCAAACAGCGGGAGCCGGCAGGAAAGCGGCCCCGGGAGAGGAGATTCCATGCAAGAGCAGAAGGAAACCACCGGCTATTCCGTGGCCGACAACTACAGATACGCCTTCCGCTGCCTGAAGGAGAAGGAGGGCGTGGCGGCCTTCGCCGTCCTGGGCGGCAGCACGGCCCTGGGCATCCTGCTGCCCTTCCTGGAGGCCTCCATGGCAGCGGCGGTGGCCGCTTGCCTCATCAGCGGGCGGGAGCCGGGGAGCATCCTGCTGCTGGTGGGAGGATACGTGCTCCTGCTCCAGGCAGTCCGCTTCCTGCACAACCACCTGCGGGAGACCCAGGGGAAGCTGCTGACCACATTCCGGATCGGCATGTGGGAGGACTTCTACCGGAAATGCGTGGAGGTGGACGGAAGCTACATAGAGAGCGCCCAGGGGCAGAGGAAGACGGCCCAGGCCAGGGAGAACCTGTTCTCCGGGGAGGGCGAGGGCATCGGAGTCTATGTGGAGCAGTTCTGGACTGCCATCACCAATGTGGCGGGCCTGGCCATCTACGGCATCATCGTAGGGCGGGCCAGCCTGTTTCTGCTGCTCCTCCTGCTGGGCCAGGTGCTGCTCAGCGAGACCTGGCAGAAGGCACTGCGGAAGAAGACCTATGCCAGGATAAAGGAGAATGCCAGGAACCGCCAGCACTTCTTCTACCTGCGCAGGGAGTCCATCGCCATCGAGAACGGGAAGGACATACGCCTGTACCGGATGGACAGATGGCTGCTGCGGGCCTTCCATGAGGTGGTGGACAGAATCGTCTCCCTGGAGTACAAGACGGCGAGGGGCCCTCTGGCGGCCAATATCCTGGAAGGCCTCTGCACGCTGGCAGTGAACGGGATCGTCTATGGGTACCTGATTCTGCAGATGGCCCGGGGGAGCGTGACCCTTCCGGCGTTCCTGCTGTACGTAGGCATAGTGGCGGGGTTCGGCACCTGGATGAGAGGGCTGTTCCTGGGCCTGCAGCAGATTGTCCAGTCCAAGGCGCATATGGACAGATACCGGGAGTTCATGGATCTGGGCACAGGGGAGGAGGACGGGACGGAACAGGTAAGGCATCCTGGGATGCCCCATGAAATCCGCCTGGAGAACGTGTGCTTCCGCTACGAAGGGGCCCAGAAGGACACCATCCACGACCTGAGCCTGACCATCCCCGCCGGGGAGCGCCTGGCCCTGGTGGGGCTCAACGGGGCCGGGAAGACTACCCTGACCAAGCTCCTCTGCGGCCTCTACCGCCCCACCTCGGGCAAAATCTACCTGGACGGCCAGGACATGACCAGCCTTTCCAGGGAGGAGATCTTCCGGGAATACGCGGTGGTCTTCCAGGACGTGTTCGCCTTCTCCTTCCCGCTGGTGGAGAACGTGTCCTGCGTCCCGGAGGGGCAGGAGGACAGGGCGCGGCTGGAGGAGAGCCTGGAAAAGGCAGGGCTGGCGGAAAGGGTCAAAGAGCTCCCCAGGGGATGGCACACTGCCATGAACAAGAACCTGGATCCGGAAGGGGTGGCCCTCTCCGGCGGGCAGATGCAGAAGCTGATGCTGGCCAGGGCGCTTTACAAAGGCTCTCCTATCGTGATCCTGGACGAGCCCACGTCAGCCTTGGATCCAATCGCGGAGAGCGGGATGTACGAGCGGTACGATGAGATGATAAGCGGCAGGACAGGCATCTTCATCTCCCATAGACTGAGCTCCACCCGGTTCTGCGACAGGATCCTGTACCTGGAGGAGGGGCGCATAGCGGAGCAGGGGAGCCATCAGGAGCTGATGGACAGACAGGGGGCCTACGCGGCGCTGTTCACCCTCCAGGCACAGTATTATCAGAAAGGGAAGGAGGGAGAGGCCGATGCGTGAATTCATGGCGACCCACAGGGTGGGCTTTCGGCTGCTGAAGAAAATCCATGAGACAGATACAAAAATCATTCCCGTATACCTGCTGCAGATCGTCTTCCAGTTAGCCCAGACTTACATAAGCCTCTTCCTCACCGCCGGGCTGGTGGACGCGCTGCGCCTGGGGGAATTCAGACAGGCGGCGGTCCTGACGGCGCTGCTGCTGGGGGCCAACCTCCTGGGCACGGTGCTGGTGAGCCTGACGGACGCGGCGATCCGGGGCCTGCGCAACATAGCGGGCCTGGCCATCTTCGTCTGGCTGCGGGAGAAGACCTTCTCCATGGACTATGAGACCATGGAGAACCCGGAGGTGGCGGAGAAGATCGCCTTCTCCGAGAAGACCTCGGACGCCTACGGCAGCCTGGGGATGGTGCTGGCCCGGTACAAGGACATCTTCCAGGCGATCCTGAGCGTGCTCCTGTCCACCGCCATGGTGGTCTATTTGTGCCTGGCCAGGCCCGCGCAGTCCGGGACTTTCCTGGAAAGGCTGGCGGGGCCCGTGCCCTCCCTGCTGCTGTTCGGCTGCGCCCTGGCGGGGATGGCCTTCTTCTCCGGGAAGGTATTCCAGAAATACTCCGCGAAGCAGAAGGCCTTCTATGAGGCCTATACGGGGATGGAGCAGAAGGAGGACTATCTGCTGAACCAGGTGTTCCTCAATGAAAAGGCGGGAAAGATCATCCGGCTCTACGGCATGCAGGACATGCTCATGGGGAACGCCAGGGAGGAGATAAGGAAGAGCAGGGCCTACTGGGGCGGGATGATCGACATGATGCGCCGTACCATCCAGGCCAACAACGGGATGAACAGCCTGTTCACCATAGGCTCCTATCTGCTGGTGACCATAAAGGTGGTAACAGGGGCGGTGACGGTGGGAGCCTTCACCCAGTACGTGGGCGCGCTGAACCAGTTCGGCAACGCCTGCTTCACCATCATCAACTGCCAGGTCAGGCTGCGCAACGTCTGCACCTACATGGAGAAGTTCCTTGCGTTCCTGGACATGGAGAGCGGGCACGCAAAGGGGACAAGACCCCTGGAGAGGAGCGCGGACGGGGAATACGAGCTGCGATTCGAGAACGTGAGCTTCCGGTATCCGGGCAGCCAGGACTATGTGCTGAAGGACATCAACTGCAAGCTGGACATCAGGGGGAAGATGGCCCTGGTGGGAGAAAACGGCGCGGGGAAGACCACCTTCATCAAGCTCCTGTGCCGCCTCTACGAGCCCACCCAGGGGCGCATCACCTTGAACGGCGTGGACATCCGGGAGTATGACGAGGAAAACTACAGGGCCCTGTTCGGCGTGGTGTTCCAGGACTTCAAGCTCTTCGCCTTCCCGGTATGGGAGAACATCGCGGCGGGATTCGAACGAAATGACGATAAGATATGGAAGGCCCTGGAGCAGGCGGATGCGGCGGACATCGTCAGGCGGATGCCGAAGCAGCTGGACACCTACCTTTATAAATACCTGGAGGACGGGGTGGAGATCAGCGGAGGGGAGGCCCAGAAGATCGCCCTGGCCAGGGCCCTCTATAAAGACGCGCCCATAGTCATCCTGGACGAGCCCACGGCGGCTTTGGATCCGGTGGCGGAGGCGGAAGTCTACTCCCGCTTCCAGGAGATGGTGGAGGGGAAGACAGGGATCTACATCTCCCACAGGATGTCGAGCTGCCAGTTCTGCGACGAGATAATCGTGTTCCATAAAGGGGAGATCGTAGAGCGGGGCAGCCACGGCGAGCTCCACGACCGGGGCGGGAAGTACGCGGAAATGTGGGACGCCCAGGCCAGGTACTACGCCTGATGTGATAAAAGATTGAAAGGATGGACCCGGCACAAAAAAAGGACAGGACAGCCCTGTTCTTTTTTTATGGGCGGAATCCATAAACAATATTTGAAAATTTCGGAAATGAATGCCGCACATAGGCGGGTTTATGGCGAAATGCTGGAAAAACAAGGGGAAACGGGGCGCAAAAAGTGTTTATTTACGAAAGAATGCAATCATGCTTTAATGGAAATGCGCAAAGATGGAATTCCGAAAACAGAGAGAGGAGATGGATATGTGAAGCATGTGAAAGCGAAGACCAGTGTAGGGCCGCTTTCCGGAGGACAGAAGCGGAGGCGGCTGGTCAGGGCATTAAAGCGGAACTGGGTGCTGTATGTTTTTCTGCTGCCCTCATTGGTCTATATCATACTTTTCTGCTATTGGCCCATTCGCTTCCCCAGAACC
>CAMTBF010000345.1 GCA_947068385.1 uncultured Lachnospiraceae bacterium | reverse complement strand
CGTTTCTACATTTCCTGCCTTTTTGTTTGGTTTTTGGTTTCTAAATCTTTTGTTCTGCATGCATGCTTCTTTGTTTCGCTGATAACATCAGACGTCCTGTTGTTATTGTGCTTTTATTATATTATTTCGTATATTTTTGCACAATACATCTGATGTATTTATTTTCACTTCCATATTTTGCACAAAAAAGAGGGGTTCTGCCCTGTAGGGTTCCCTCTTTTTTGTCTATTATGTCCATATCATTTTATGGGTCGTCTGCGGGACATCCCAGTCGTCTGACGTATCATCCCTGCTTCGCGCTTCCAGAGCCTGCGCCGTCCCTCTCCTCCAGAATCCTCAGGATGGCCTGGCGGTTGTAGGTCAGGTGCATCATCATGGCGCATCTGGCCCCCACCGAATCCCGCTTCAGGATGGCATCCGTAATGGCCCTGTGGGTCTCCAGGGTCTCATTTATCAGCAGGCGGTGGGTCACATTGGCGAAGGTGTGCACCGCCGTGTTGATGACCGGGATCAATGTCTCCACCACCTGGTTCCTGCTGCACCGGGCGATGCAGGTGTGGAATTCGATGTCCTTGCCGATGTGGTTATGGCCGCCCAGGTAGAGCCGCTCCGTCTCGTCGCACAGGGCCTTCAGCCGTCTCAGCTCCCTTTCGGAGGCATTCTTGCAGGCCAGGGCAGCGATTTCGGGCTCGATCATCAGGCGTACCTCGAACAGATCCAGGGCCACCTTGTACTTGTCCTCTATCCGGTTCAGCCCCAGGGGATCCTCCTCCAGGAAATTGGCATTGATGACATAGGTCCCGGAGCCTCTGCGCACCTCCAGGATGCCCCGGGAGACCAGGCCCTTCACCGCCTCCCGGATGGTGCTGCGCCCCACGCCGAATCGCTGGGCGAGCTCGAACTCGTTGGGAATCCTCTGCCCCTGGCCAATCGGCTCGTTCAGGATATATTTCATCAGCTCGTCCTCAATCCTGGCGCCCAGGGATTTTTTGCCCTTTCTGTCGCTTTCGTACATTTCTCCTGCCCCCCTGCTCTCTCCCGCTTCCTATACCGGCTCTGCAGCCGTCTTAATTATACTATAGAAAAACCCTGACGCAAACATTTTTATGAGTTTTTTCGTCCCTGCCGTCAATTTTCCAGGGCCTTTTATAATTTAGTACTTGCTAAATTAAATTAGCATGTTATAATATGTGATTATAGAAAAAAGATTGGAGGGGACGAACCATGGATGACAAGATCCTGAAGGCCCTGGGCGAGCCCAGGCGGTTCCAGCTCCTGCAGCTCATGTCCAGCCGGGGCTACTGCGTCCGCGCCCTGGCCATGCGCAGCGGCCTGTCGGAATCCGCGGTGTCCCAGCATCTGAAGGTCCTGCGGGAGGCGGGGCTGGTGCTGGGGGTGAAGCGGGGCTATTACACCCACTACCGCCTCGACAAGGAGGCCCTGGGCGCAGTCATCGCCGAGCTGGAGCAGCTGCGGGACACCAGGCGCAGGCCCTGTGACGGCCCGTTCTACGGCTGTCCGGAATCGGAGCAGCTCAAATGCAAGTCCTACGTACCACCGGAGAAAAGAGGAAAGGAAGAGACCGAACCATGTTGAAACGCTTTATCTACTACTACAAACCCCACAGGAAGATGCTGGCCCTGGACATGCTGGCCTCCCTGCTGATCTCGGTGATCGGCATGGTGTACCCCATCGTCACCAACAAGATGCTCAACATCTATATCCCGGAAAAGATGTACTCCACCATCGTCATCGCCGGCCTGATCGTGCTGGCCCTGTACGCCCTGCGCATGGCGCTGCGCTACTTCGTGCAGTATTACGGCCATGTCATCGGTGTGAAGATGCAGTCCCAGATGCGCCAGGATCTCTTCGCCCATCTGGAGAAGCAGCCCTTCCAGTTCTATGACAACCACGAGACAGGCCGCATCATGACCCGCATCACCAGTGACCTGTTCGAGGTCAGCGAACTGGCCCACCACGGCCCGGAAAACCTCCTGATCAGCTCCGTGATGATCATCCTGTCCTTCGTCTACCTGGTGATGATCGACCCTATACTGACCTTGATCATCTTCGCCTGCGTACCCATTCTGGTGGTGGTGACTCTGCACTTCCGCAAGGCCATGAGCCGCGCCTTTGACGACCGCCGCAAGAGCAATGCCACCATCAACGCCGCGGTGGAGAGCAGCGTCACCGGCATCCGCGTGACAAAGGCCTACACCAACAGCAAGCGGGAGATCGAGAAGTTCCGGGAGGGCGACAGGCAGTTCGTGGACGCTTCCCGCAGAGCCTACCGGGCCATGGCCATGTTCCACTCCTCCACCGCCTTCGTGACGGATATCTTCAATGTGTTCATCCTGATTGCAGGTGGCCTGTTCCTGTACGCGGGCCGAATCTCCTTCGGCGATTACTCTACCTTCATCGTGTCCGTGAACCTGTTCATCAATCCCGTGAACACTTTGATCGGCTTCATGGAGCAGTTCCAGAACGGCGTCAGCGGCTTCAAGCGTTTCCTGGAAATCATGGACGCGGAGCCGGAAAAGGATGCGCCGGACGCGGAGGATCTGACAGATGTCCAGGGCGTCATCGAATTCAAGAACGTGACCTACGCCTATGACGATTCCAAGGAAGTCCTCCACGACATCGACCTGCGCCTGGAAAAGGGGCGCAAGCTTGCTCTGGTGGGGCCCTCCGGCGGCGGCAAGACCACTCTTTGCCACCTGCTGCCCAACTTCTACAAGCTGGAGGAAAAGGACGGCTCCATCCTGATTGACGGCAAGGACATCCGGCATCTGACCATGGAGTCCGTGCGCAGGAGCATCGGCATCGTCCAGCAGGACGTGTTCCTCTTCGTGGGCACCATCCGGGAGAACATCCTCTACGGCCGCCCGGACGCCACCCAGGAGGAGGTGTACGAGGCCGCAAGGCGCGCCAATATCCACGATTACATCATGACCTTGGAAAAGGGGTACGACACGGAGATCGGCGAGCGGGGCGTGAAGCTCTCCGGGGGCCAGAAGCAGCGCCTGAGCATCGCAAGGGTGTTCTTGAAGAACCCGGCCATATTGATCCTGGACGAGGCCACCAGCGCCCTGGACAACACCACGGAGGTGCTCATCCAGCAGGCCCTGGACGAGCTGTGCAAGGGGCGCACCACGCTGGTGGTGGCGCACCGCCTGTCCACCATCCGCAATGCCGACGAGATTGCCGTAGTCATAGGCGGCCGCATCACCGAGCGGGGCACCCATGAGGAGCTGATGGAGGCGGGCGGCACATACCAGCAGCTTTACTCCCTGCAGTTTCGGGAGAATGACTTTTTTGAATAGCCTCCGGCATTCCCTGCCCCTCCTTTCAGGGCAAGGCAGACAGAACAGCCGCATCACAGGAGCGCCTCCCTATGGGGCCAGGCGGTCTCCTGCTGATGCGGCTGTTCTGCCCTTTTCTACAAGCTTACATCTGTACCTCGCTCTGGAGCCTGGCTTTCCGGCTTCACCAGTCCAGCGCATATCCTTTCATCCTCCCAGTCAGGATGGCTCTTGAGCAAGTCGTAGATCGGCGCGATGGCAGCCGTTTCCTCCTCCAGCATATCCGCGGTTTCTTCCAGGGAGATGTTTTTGGAGAGTTTCTTTCTGACCTGGCCTATCAGCTTTAGGTTCTTTCCTTCTTCTTTTCCCTCTGTCCTCCCTTCTTCCTTTCCCTCAGCTCTTTCATCTTCAAAGGCCCTGATGATGTTATACTTGAATGCCATGTCATCCTCCCCGTCTCCTGCCCAGCTTAGGATCTCCTCCACAACGGCTTCCTTGTTCCCGCAGACTGACAGCAATATATATTTCACCCAGTTGCGGAATTCCTCCCGTTCCTGAAGGCCCAGCGTGCCGATTCTGCTGTACGCCATGCGGATTGCGCCTGCCAGCTCCAGTTTTTTCCTGTATTTGTCACAATACATGATATTGTCCAATACCGTATTCGTGGACAATATATAATCCTCATCAAGCTCAGACAGATCCACCAGATAATACTCCAGGTTCAAAATATGATTCCCAAAAATATCGCCCCTGTTCTGGTACTCCCGCAGGCTCTTTACGGCCGTCCATCTCTCCTGCCCATTATAGAAGACGATGGGAACCATGGCAGGCAGCCGGAAATCCACATGCTCCCGCTCGTTTTTTCCCTTATCCAGAAAATATTTTACCAGCGTATTCACTACATATACCAGAATGCGGAAAATCATTGTAGGATCCACATAGGACTGCAGCTCCTGGAGGATGAAGATAAAAATCTCCCTGCCGCCCGGCATGTTCACCCTGTAGAGCAGGTCTGCTTCCTTCCCCTCATAATCCCGCTCCAGCATCTCTTTGTCGCAGAGGATAAGGTCGGATTCCCTCAGCTCCATCATCCAGTCCGCCATTCCAAAAATTAAAAAGTCCGGAAGCT
>CAMTBF010000344.1 GCA_947068385.1 uncultured Lachnospiraceae bacterium | reverse complement strand
CTCCCAGTTGACAACGCTGGACTATTGTGATAGTCTATAAATGAGCTCAGACTATTGCAATAGTCCATTTTGTATCTTAGAACCAAACACACATAATCCAAAAACCAAAAAACCAAGAACGAAGACAACAAAAACAAACACCCAAGAAACCAAAAAGAAAGGAGATCCCATGGAAGGAAAGCTGTTTGATTCGGAACTGAAGGTCATGGAAGTCCTGTGGGAGCAGGGCCCCAGCTATGCCAAGGACATCGTGGACATCCTGGCGGGCCGCATAGGCTGGAACAAGAATACCACCTACACAGTCATCAAGAAATGCATGGAAAAAGGCGCCATAGAGCGCAGCGAGCCGGGATTCCTCTGCACGCCCAAAGTCACCAGGGAAGAGGTGGCGAAAAGCGAGACCGAACAGCTCATCGACAAGATGTTCGGCGGCTCCAGCGAGCTGTTCTTTTCATCATTTCTGAAAAGCAAGGGGATTTCGGAGGCGGAGGCCCTCCGGCTTGCCCGCATGATAGAGGAGGCGAAATAAATGCTGCATTTTAGAATGGACATGCCGTTTTACCTAATGGCGTTTTATGGAAGCATCATGATCGTGGCGGTGCTCCTGCTGCGGGCGTTTCTCAAGAACAAGCTGCCCAAATTCGTGTTTCCCGTGCTCTGGGGCGTGGTGCTGCTGCGCCTGCTGGTGCCCTTTTCCTTGAGCAGCCCTTTGAGCCTGCCGGTGCCCGAGGGCCTCTTTGGGATATCTGACTTTTCCCTGGCCCAGCTCGAGGAAATCGCGCATGACGATGAAATGACACGGCTCACAGAGGACATGCCGCAGCTGCAGCCCGGTACGGGGAAGCAGACGGGAGCCTCTGGTACGTCAGCGGCAGGAGCCGCTGGTGCTACAGGGCCGTCCACGGCTCTGGAGAATCCAGACCGCGCAGGCGAGGGAAACATAGAGCAGACAGTGGTGGAGGAGGTAATGGTCGGTGCTGTAGCGGAAAGCTCTGCCTATTATGTGGCGAATTCCGGTTCCCCCTTATCTCCGGGGCATCTGAGAAAAGCCCTGCCCATTCTGTACCTGCTAGGGCTGGCAGCTGTGGCAGGAATCCTTGCCTGGCAGAAATTCGTTTACTTGAAAAGACTGAAGACCAGCCTGCTGATGGAGCACAATGAGACCGTGAACGGGCTGCTGCGGGACATGGGGATGGGCCATGTGCTGGTGTTCTCCAATGACGAGATCGCCTCCCCGCTGGCCTGCGGGCTAATCAGCCCCCGCATCTACCTGCCCACCCGGATGGACTTTGGAGATGCCGTGCTGCTGCGCCATGTGCTGACCCACGAGGCCATGCATATCAAGCGCAGGGACAATCTTGTGAAGGCCGTCATGCTGGCGGCGCTTGTGCTGAACTGGTACAATCCCCTGGTGTGGCTGATGGCGAAATGCCTGGCTTCCGACTTGGAGGCCGCCTGCGACGCGGCAGTGCTGGGCCGGTGGGGCGAGGAGGAGAGGAAAGGATACGCCTACAGCCTGTTGGCCATGGCCGTAGGCGGGGGCCGTAGCTCCCTGCTGTACAGCGCTTTCTCCAAGACCGAGGTGGAAAGGCGGGTGAAGGGCGTTCTGGCATTCAGGAAAGCCTCGGCCTTTGCATTGCTGCTTTCCGTAATGCTGCTGGCAGGAGGCACGGTGGCCTTTGCCACCGGAGGACAGGCTCCCTTTTCCCGCTACCTGACCAGCTACTGCGCAAGCTCGCACTCCAGATGGGGCGTGCGGGCGGAGATTACCCGGGACATCGCCCTGGGGGAGCGTTCCCAGAAGCGGGCGGAGGACGCGGTGTTCTCCGTGCTGGGCGCGGACGGCACCCAGGATCCGGATGTCATCCGGGAGGCAGTCCAGGCGGCGCTGGCCCGGGAGTTCGGCGTGGAGCGGAGCGCCTTTGAGGTGTCGGTGAGCCTGTGCCTGGATTCGGAGACGGTGGACGCCCAATATGCCCAATGGGGGATTGAGCGCCTGGACAATGGCTTCCTGAAGTATCAGGGGGAGCAGGTGCGCACCTACCGGGACGAGATGCTGGGCTCCTATCAGTCCAGAGAAGACGGGGGCGTAGACATCGTTGTCCAGAGGAACCGCCTGGGGGAAATCACCGCTGTCAATGCCTGGCATGCGGGAGACGAGGAATACGACAGGCGCACCAAAGAGCTGGAGCGGCATGGAGCCCGCCATTACGGGACGGAGCTGAACCAGGGGTATGCCGAGGAGCAATGATGCGTCGAGGGGTAACGATATACCTAGGAGCAGCGATATGCCGGAAAAACGGCAAAATAGTGGCAGAAATACGGCAATGAAGTACTCGGGGGTGTAGATATAAAATTTTGGTTATTTGCAATGTGCGATAGCATTTAAGGGTAAATACTACACATTAGATTGCCAGATATAGTATTATGGCGCTGCTTACCAAAGAAAAGCATCTACACCCCGGAGAGGAGTTAACAAATCCCCGGTTCCGGCCGATAAAGAATATGTACCCCAATATACCCAAAACAGATAACAGCAAACACAGCCCCGATGCGCAGGAGACGGTTACTTCGACTTCAGATCGCGGTGTTATGGGTTCGAATCCCATCTGCCGGGAGACCGGCGGTAGCTCAATGGTAGAGCACGACACACCGTCTCCGTCCTTTCTCGGGGCTTTTTCCAGCATGAAAAGGAGAACGATGTCTTCGACCTGATTCTGGAATACAGACGGAAAGTGAGCCCCCATGTGAACGTATTTTCCATCCTGACCGCCGGGTACAACGATGTCTGCATCCCGGAGTACGCCCACCGCACCTGCATCCTCTACGGAAGGACCGGCAGAGAGCTGAACTTCGCCAGGCAGATGATTGTCCTGGGCGTTCCTTTCCATGCCCGGCCGGGCTGACACAAAACCATCCTGGCGGCAGCGTCCGAGGCTCACAGAAGGGCCACTTTGCCAACACAGGGTATGGCATCCGGCTGAGCCTGACTGCTTCCCGGCATTTTTGAAAATGCAGATGTGGACAAAGCGGAGCAGCACTGTATCATGACGCAGAAGGAGAATGGATTAAATAAATACTGACATTGGTGTCATTACTGCTGCGGAGATCGGCTTGAAGTGAAGGATACGGGGCCGCGGCGGATTCTTCACTGGTGGAAGAATGTGAAACAGGAACGGATGGAAGATGAAGTGATGGCAGATTGGATGGAGAGAAAGCAGTTCGGCGCATATATCAGCAGTCTGCGGGGGAAGAAGGGATTTTCACTGGAACAGGTCAGCGAAGGGCTGTGTACACAGCAGGCGCTGTTCAATTACGAGAACGGAAAACGTTCTGCTCCCAAGCTGCTGCAGGATGCTGTTTTAGAGCGTCTGGGGATGGGTGCGGAGGATTATGAGCATCTTTTGGATTACGATGAGTACATACACTGGGAAGCAAGGCAGCGCATTTTATACCATATTATTTACGAAGAGACGGAAACGGCAGGGAAGCTGTTGGAAGAGTACCGGACGGCATATGTAGAAAAAGCAGGGGTGCGCGATGTCAGGGGCAGGCTGGAAAGACAGTTCTATCTCAGTATGCTGGCCCAGATCCGTTGTTATGAGGGGGCGGACAAAAAGGAGCTGTATGCGCTCCTGGAAGAAGCGGTGCGCATGACTGTGCCCATGCCTTGGGAGAAGCTGCTTGGACAGAGAGCATTATCCCTGAAGGAGCTGAATCTGATCCTGGAGGCGGAGCAGTACCGGGAGGGAGGCGGCCTGGAGGAACATTATGAGGAAGTCCTTTCTTACATAGAGATGGCGGAGCTGGACAGGGCGGGGAAAGCGAAGATCTATCCCAAAGCAGTGTATTTCCTGTGCAGATGTCTGCGGGAGAATGCGCCGGAAGAAGGGCAGCCGGGAAGATTTCATTGCAGGGAGAGCAGGGCGAGGCTTCTGCGGTATTGTAACCTGGCGATAGAGTGTCTGCGGGATCATTCCAGGATGTACTATCTCTGGGAGCTTCTGGAAATGAGGGGACTGCTTCTTGACGAGATTAGGGAGGAGCTTGTTCAGAGGGGCGAGGAGAGAAAGGCAGAGAACCTGGAACCGATGTGCCGGGAGAACGGCCAATGGAAAGATGTGTTGGAATCCGTATATACGGAATTCGGCGTCAGAAAGGAAACCTCTTCCTATAGCTATTTCTACATAGAGAAAAGCGTGTCGTGCATCAATGATGTCATCCGAATCCGCAGGGAAATGCTTGGAAAGAGCAAAGAAGAACTGTGCAGGGGATTTTGCGATGTCAAAACCCTTGAACGCCTGGAAAAGAGAAAGACAATGCCTCAAAGGGCAACTGTGGACAGGCTGCTGGAACGTCTGGGGCTTCCGAGGGAAGTGTGGAGAGTTCGGCGGGAATATGGAGCCTGGGGAGGGGCAGAACCTTCCTTTTGG
>CAMTBF010000343.1 GCA_947068385.1 uncultured Lachnospiraceae bacterium | reverse complement strand
AGATGCCGTCTGTGCTGGTGGAGGTGGGCTTCATCAATACGGATGCGGACAACCGGCTGCTGGATGAGCGGTTCCAGGAGACGGCCCGGGCCATCGCGGAGGGAATCCTGGCCACCGTGTGGAGCGCGGCGTGAGCCTGCTATTGAGGACGGAAAGGCGATGGCGGCTGCGGAACGCCGTGGTATGGATGATGCTGTTGGGCTGCTGCCTTGGGGGCTGTGGGGGGCCATGGGCGGAAGCGGACAGCGGCAGAAGGCTGCAGGCGGAATCGGACGGCAGCCGGGGTTCATCTGCGGAGCAGCACAGCGGCGGGGCGCAGTGGGAGGGTTCCCTCCATCTGGCGGGCAGCTCTTCCATGGAAAAGATGGCGGACGCACTGGCGGAGTGTTTCATGGAGCGGCATCCGGAGGTCACCGTGACGGTGCAGTTCACAGGCTCCAGCGCAGGGATTGAGGCCGTGGCAGACGGGAGCGCGGACATCGGACTGGCCTCCAGAGGCCTGACGGAGGAGGAGCGGGGCAGAGGCCTTAGGGGATATGTGGTGGCGCTGGACGGGATCGCCCTGTGCGTGGATGCCGCAAATCCTGTGACCGAGGTCACCGGGCGGCAGCTTGCGGACATCTACACGGGAAAGATTACAAACTGGTCTTCTATCGGAGGCGATGATCTGCCCATCGTCCTGATAGGCCGTGAGGCGGGTTCCGGCACCAGGGAAGCCTTCGAGGGGCTGCTGGGGATAAGCGGCCGGTGTACATATGCCAACGAGCTGGACAGCACGGGGGCTGTCATGGCGAGGATCGCGTCCACGCCCGGCGCCATCGGATATGTGTCCTTTGACGTGCTGAAGGCCTCCACAGAGAATGCCGTGCAGGATGCCGTCCGTCCGCTGCTGCTGGATGGGACGGCTTCTGACGCGGAAAATGTCAGAACCGGAAAGTACCCTCTGTGCCGTCCTCTCCTGATGGTGACCCGGGGGGAGCTTGCCGACCAGAGCGAGCTGGCGCGGCTGTGGTTTTGCTATGTGGCCAGCCAGGAGGGGCAGGACATCCTGGAGAGGGCAGGCCTTGTGACTGTGGACGGAGGGAGCCGTAAGACCGGGCCTTGAAGCATGCCGGAAGGACATTGCTGGACGGAAGTGGCCCGGGAAAAGGGTCAAGAAAGATATCGGAGGAAGCAAGAACGGCCCGGGCAGGGCGAGGGAGGACATATATGGAATACAGAAAAAGGAAAGCGGCAGGGGAGGCAGCGGCGCAGATGCTGTGCACGTTCTGTGCCGCCATCGCCCTCCTGGCGGTAGCCTCCATCACTGTCTACATGCTGAAGAGCGGTATCCCGGCCATCCGGCAGGTGGGCCTTAAGGAAATCCTGTTCGGCACCCAGTGGAGGCCCACGGCCCGGGAGCCCCGGTTCGGCATCCTGTACGTGATACTGACCTCCATCGTGGGAACCTCTCTGGCATCCCTCATGGGAATCCCGCTGGGCATCCTGACGGCAGTCTTTCTGGCGGAAGCAGCCGGGCGGGGGATGGCGGGGCCGGTGAGATGCGCCGTGGAGCTGCTGGCGGGAATTCCTTCCGTCATCTATGGGCTGCTGGGCATCTATCTGCTGAACCCATGGATGTACAGGCTGGAGAGGCGGCTGTTCGCAGGCTCCGGGACCCACCAGTTCACAGGGGGCGCGAACCTGCTTTCCGCGGCACTGGTGCTGGCGGTGATGATGCTGCCCACGGTGATCAATATCAGCGAGGCCTCCATACGGGCCGTGAAGCCCTCGGTCAGGGAGGCGTCGCTTGCGCTGGGCGCTTCCAGGGTACAGACCTGGTTCCTTGCCGTGCTGCCGGCGGCCGCCCCCGGCATTGCCACGGCAGTGGTGCTGGGAGTGGGCAGGGCCATAGGGGAGGCCATGGCGATCACGCTGGTGTCCGGGGGGAGCGTGAACTTTCCGCTCCCCTTTCACTCCGTGCGGTTCCTCACCACGGCCATCGTGGGGGAGATGGGGTATGCCCAGGGCCTCCACAGACAGGCCCTGTTCACCATCGGCCTGGTGCTGTTCGCGTTCATCCTGCTGCTGAATCTGTGGCTGACGGGAATCCTGAAGAATTCGGCACAGGGAACGGGTGCGGGCAGGACAGAAAGAGCCGGGCGGGCAGCCTGGATAGGGAAGGAAAGGAGCGCAAGACAGAGAAGGGCATGAGACAGGAGAGCATGAGGCAGGAGGGGGAAAAGGGCCGGGGGACGCTTTACCGGAGACGGAGGAAACGGGGGGAAATGCTTCTGCTGGCCGCGGTTTACGGAGCGGCATATTTTTCCATGTTTCTGCTGCTGGGCATCATCGGGTACATATTTTCCAGGGGCTTCCGGATTCTGAGCATCCGGTTCCTTACCTCCGTCACAAGCGCCTGGAGGGGGACGGTGGGCATCGGGGGCAGCCTTGTGAACACGCTGTACGTCATTGTGCTCACCCTGGCGGTGGCGGTGCCTGTGGGCGTAGGGGCGGCGGTGTATCTGAATGAATACGCGGAACCGGGCATATTGGTGCGGTCAATCGAATTCGCCACGGAGACCCTGGCAGGGATTCCCTCGGTGATCTTCGGGCTCTTCGGCATGGTGCTCTTCGTGGACGTGCTGGGGATGGGATATTCCCTGCTCAGCGGCGCTGCCACATTGGCCCTGATGGTGCTGCCCCTCATCGTGCGAAACACGCAGAGGGCGCTGCGCACCGTGCCGGAGGGGTACCGTGACGGGGCGCTGGGGCTGGGGGCTCCGAAATGGCATCTGATCCGCACCATCCTCCTGCCCTCCGCCATGCCGGGAATCCTCTCCGGCCTTGTGCTGGCGGTGGGCCGCATCATCGGGGAATCGGCGGCGCTGCTCTTCACCGCGGGCAGCGCTAGGCTCCTGCCCAGGCTGGGGAAAGGATTCCTGGGGAACCTGTCCGCGCTGTCAAGGAAGGCTTCCGAATCCGGCGGGACGCTGGCGGTGGAGCTGTACCTCCAGATGCAGAACGGGGAATTCGAAGCGGCTTTCGGCATAGGCTGTGTACTGATTCTGCTGGCCCTTGTATTGAACATGCTGGTGCGGCTGGCAGGGGCGGCAGGGCGGGAGGGATGAAATCAGAGCTGCCAAAGTGCAGAGGCGGGAGGCTGGAGAAATGGAGCGCAGCAAGATATCGGTGAGCGGCCTGAACCTTTTTTACGGCGGGAAGCAGGCGCTGAAGGACGTGAGCCTGGAAGTCAGGGAGAATCGGATCATGGCCCTGATCGGCCCCAGCGGCTGCGGGAAGTCCACTTTCTTAAGGTGCCTGAACCGGATGAACGACCTGGCGGAGCAGGTGCGGATTCGGGGGAAGGTGCTTCTGGACGGGGAGGATGTCTATGATGAGAGGGTGGACGTGACGCTCCTGCGCAGACGGGTGGGCATGGTCTTCCAATCGCCCAATCTCTTTCCCATGAGCATCTATGACAATGTGGCCTATGGCCCCAGGCTCCAGGGCGTGCGGGACAAGGGGCGGCTGGAGGAGCAGGTGGAGCATGCCCTGCGGGGGGCGGCTATTTTCGACGAGGTGAAGGACAGGCTGAAAAAGCCTGCCCTGGGGCTGTCCGGCGGCCAGCAGCAGCGGCTGTGCATCGCCAGGGCGCTGGCCGTGGAGCCGGAAGTATTGTTGCTGGATGAGCCCACCTCGGCTTTGGATCCAATCTCCACCAGGAGCATCGAGGAGCTGATGAAAGGCCTGCGGCAGCGCATGACCATGGTCATCGTGACCCACAATATGCAGCAGGCAGCCAGGGTGGCGGACGATATGGCTTTCTTCCTGGGGGGAGAGGTGGTGGAATCCGGCAGCGCCGACAGCCTGTTCAGGTGGCCTGTGGACAGGCGCACGAGGCTGTATCTCACAGGGCGCTTCGGAATCGAGTAGGGGGAGGATCAGTCCTCGGACTGCTCCTTATCGCCCTCGCTCTCCTCCTCGTCCTCCGTCTTCTCGGGGATGGTCATCAGCACCTTGACGATACGGTTCTGCTCGATGCCCTGGACTTTCAGGTGGATGCCGTTTTCCAGGGTGACCTCCTCGCCGTCCTCGGGCAGCCGGTCCAGGCTCTCGATGATGATGCCGCCGATGGAGTCATAGTCCTCGCTGTCCAGCTCCGTGTCCAGCTCGTCGTTGATGTCGTCCAGCTTCATGCTGCCCTCCACCAGGTAGACGCGTTCGTCCACTTTCTGGATGTATTCTTCTTCGTCTTCATCGTATTCGTCACGGATTTCGCCCACGATCTCCTCCAGCAGGTCCTCCAGGGTGATCATGCCTACGGTAGCGCCGTATTCGTTCAGGACGAAGGTGACGCTGGTGGTCTTCTCCCGCAGCTCGTAGAGCAGGTCTGCCACCTTTTTGTATTCGTATGTAAAATGGGCGTCCCTGAGGATCGACCTGACCTGGAAGTGCTCCTCGTCC
>CAMTBF010000342.1 GCA_947068385.1 uncultured Lachnospiraceae bacterium | reverse complement strand
CTATGGCGAGAACCGCTTCCTGACTTACGGAGACAACGCCCTCTACCTCTATGACCTGACGACAGATACCCTGACGTCGCTGCTGCAATGGGCGAACTGCGACATCAATCCCGACGACCTGGAGCGCATCGCAACGCTGGCGGACGGGCGCATCGTGGCCCACCTCCAGGAGGATGAAGGCAGCGGCGAGCTGGCCGTGGTGACGGAAGTCCCCAGGGACCAGGCCGCCGAAAAAGAGGTCATCACCCTGGGCGTCCTGCAGGCCGGCAACAGTCATCTGCTGCGCTGCATCTCCCAGTTCAACAGGAACTCCACCGACTATCGGCTAGAAATCAGGGAATATTACGACACCTACCTGGATTCGGGACGGATCGATGCCAGAGAGGAGGCCCGCACCGCCCTGCACATGGACATCTCCTCCGGACGGTGCCCGGACCTTTTGGTGCTGGAATACGACGACCTGGAGACCTATGCCGCCAAGGGGCTCCTGGAGGACCTGGCCCCTTATCTGGAGGCGGACGGAGATCTGGAGCTTGCGGACAATGTCTTAGAGGCCTACACCTTCCACGGAAAGCTCTGCGCCCTCCCCGGCGCGCTCCAGATCAGGACGCTGGCAGGGCGCACCGAACGCCTGGGGGAGCTGGGGGACGCCACGGGCTGGACCCTGGAGGATATGATGGATTTCATAGACAGCAACCCTGACAGCACCGTGTTCTCCGCGGATGCCGGGCAGCTATTGGAATACAGCCTCATCTTCAACCAGTCCCATTTCGTGGACTGGGAGACGCATACCTGCGACTTTGCATCCGATGAATTCATACGCCTGCTGGAATTCTGCGGACGCTTTTCCGGCAGAAAGGGGACGGAGGGCGCAGAGGTCCTGGACATGATGGAAAGGAGCAACCTCTCCCTGCTGCACGAGGTGGAGCTGGTCCGCCCGCAGGACATCATTCTGCTGGAGCAGATCCTAAAGACGGAGGACATTTCCTATGTGGGCTTCCCCACAGTGGACGGCCGGGCGGGCAGCCTGCTGGAGGATTGCGGCGGCACATGCGCCATCTCCGCCAAGTCAAAGCACAAGGAGGCGGCATGGGCCTTTGTGGAGCTGCTGCTCACCGGGTGGGACAATCCCCCCAAGAGCTTTGCCGCCCTGGTGGGCACAAAGGGCTTCCCCACAGAGCTGGGCACAAGGGAGCGATATTTCGCAAAGGTCACGGAAAATCCCTACCTCCTGGGAGAAGATGGAGAGATCCTCACATACGGCGGAGAGCCTGAGCGGTACGCCCTCCACATACTCTCCTCAAGAGCAGTGCAGATATTCTTCTATACGCCCCTCCCTGAGGAGACGGACCTCATATGCTCCCTGCTGGATTCCTCCACCACCGCCCGGGGCGGCAGCCAGATATCCTCTATCGTCGCCCAAGAGGCGGAGAGCTACTTCAGCGGCCAGAAAAGCGCGGCGGATGTGGCGGCCCTCATCCAGAACCGGGTGTCGGTGTACCTGGCGGAGCAGGAATGAAGCGGAATCAATACTCAAGTTCAATAGAAAATTCCTCCAAAAATGCTCTTCTTAAGGCAGGCGCATTGCGGAAGAGCCCCACCAAATCATTCAATGTACAGGACTGCACTGCCGCCAGGACTGCATCTTCTGTGCGCGATGCCTCCGCCAGAACCTGGGAATAGTAGAACAGACAGCCACCAATATTATTTACGTTGCATTTCAATGCGGCAATGTCAATACGTTCATATAGCGCAATCAGTTCAGCGTGACGATTCTGCCGGTAAAGCGTCTGGCAATAGCGATAGTATACATTAGTCAGAAATGTATTCAGGAAAAGAACATCCAGCCTGTTCTTTTCCACATAATTCAGAATATGCGAATAAAACAGAGTCGCCATCCCCTGCTCTCCTGCCGCCTGATAGTTCTGGGCCATGATATTAAGGATGGACAGCTCCTGCCAGGTCAGGCGGCAGCCTGCGAGATTGTAGATGTCAAAATCCGGCAAAGTCAGCCGCAGCGCCTCCGACAGCTGGAGAAGCTTTTCCCGCGGATCCCCCGGCTGACAAGCCATGTCCACCAGGTACTCCTGACGGTAGAGCGCATTTTCCCCATCGACCAGGCGCTCCAGCTCCGCCAGATACCCCTGAATCGTCTCTTTGGGCACCAGCTGGTCATGGATTATCTTGAACTTCAGATCATAGAACCTGGCATCCTTCTCGCTCCCCCAGAAAGTGAAGGCCCTCTCCGACATGCCCAGCCGCTGCAGCAAGGCCTCTGCCAGAGCGATGTCCGGCTGTAGGTCCCCGGCCTCAATCTTAGATAGCTTGGACGCGCTGCACAGCCCCCGGCAGAGGATCTGTTGCGAAATCTTCTGCCCGGTGCGGAGCTCCCGAACCAAATCCCCGAAGGTATAGACATCCGGCGAATCCGTATCATAGACGCCATCGGCAAGCCCCGCGGCGTCAATCCCATGGAACGGATACTCCTTCAGGGGCGCCACCTCCAGCCCGCGCATATATTCCGTCACCGGGAAATCCGTCCTCCGGCACAGGTACTCCCTGCAGACAGCGGCATAGCAGCTGTCCACCGCCTGGGCCGAGTAGAATGCCGCTTTCAGCAAGACGCCCGCCCTGTCCGGATTTCCCAGATGATGATGGCACAGGCCTGTCAGGAAGCACAGCTCGAACAGGGGCGCGCATTCCACGTTCCCGGCCATCCTGTGGCGATGGAAATCCGCCGTCTCCAGCCCTGCGGCATACTCCCCCATGGCAATCAGGTACTTTGCATATACCACGGCATCCTCCGCCAGCATGCGCTCCTTCTCCAGGTAGGTGAACTTGCTGTGGGCCAGATATTCCGCAACCTGTCCGTGGATGGCAAGGCAGCCATCCGGCCTTCCGAGATACAGCTCCTCCTGGGCCAGCGCCGTCAGGAGCCTGATCTCAATCCGGGACAGCATCAGATGCCGGAAATCGGACAGGCGGATGTCAGGGCGCGTGATATGCAGGGCTTCCAGAAGGGCATCATGAATCGACTGGTGGGAGCCGCAGTATGAGCGGAACTGCAGCCTGCACTGGAGCAGCAGCCATTCCTGGCAGTACAGCCTGTTGTCCGCCCAGCCCATCTCCTCGATGCCCGCAAGCTCGTCCCAGGCCCGGGGCAGCTGCCACGCGTCCAGATAGAAGCCCGCGCGCTTCAGGCGGTAGTAGCAGTCGAAGTCGTCCCTTCCCGCGAAGACCGGAAAGCGGTGGCAGGGCGCACCTGCACGCTCCATGAGCGCCTGGAAGGTCCCAGGGCTCACCCCCGACGCCCCGGTCTCGATCCTGGACAGGGCCTGCAGGGAGCAGATGCCATCGGCCATCTGCTCCTGCGTCAGTCCGGCCTTCCGCCTCGCCTCCCGGATGATGTCTTTTGTGCTGCGGACTCCCATTTTATCATAATCCTTTCTCTTTTTCCATCTATTATAATACGGATTACAGACTGATTCAACCAAAATGGAAACAAAAAAATTTCCTGTGGCTTGCTAGGATAAAGGTACAAATTATTGTATTATAGGAAATATGATGTATTCGCATGAAAGGGAGGCAGCCATGCATATCAGACAGAAACCCCATTACAACATAAAAACCAATGCCGTTCCCCGGCTGGTCCTTCGGTGTGCGGTCTTATTTCCGGCCTTAGTTCTGGCCCTGGCACTGACCGGCTGCGCCATAGGAGGCGGGGAAGAAGACGGCTCCCCCGTAGTCTTCGAGACCCAGTTCCACTCCCCCCAGGGCGGCGTGGAGGACTTCACGGTATCCGGTGATTCCGTCTACTACAGCACCTTCGAGGGCGAATTCTACCAGTGGACGCCAGGCGGGGATGCCAGGAAGCTGGACATAGAGCCCTTTACGACCAAGGCTTGCAGCCGCCTCCTCCAGGCGGATCACCAGGGGAACCTGTATGTCTTCTATAGTGTACCGGATCCGCCGAAATCCGATACCTGCTATCTGGTGAAATACGATGCTGCGGGAAAGGAGCTGGCCAGGCAGAACGTCTCCCTGCTCACCAGCCAGTTTGGCCCCTACGAGACGGCAACGGACGGGGAGGGGCGGCTCTATCTCAAGGGGATAGATAAGCTCCTCCAGTTCGAGGGGGACTGCAGCTATGTAGGGGTGCTAGAGAATCCCGAGGGAGAGACGCCGAGCTGGCTCGCAGCAGATGCCGCAGGCCATGTATACTGCAGCCTGTACGACACCCAGAATAATGATATCATACGGGAGGTCGTCTGCGGCCTGGAGGCATCTAAGGACAACCAGAACGATTCCCCGCAAGATACTCCGAGCACCTCCCCGGAGGGCAGCCAGGGCGGTTCCCCGCAAGATTCCCAAATCGCCTCCTTCGGGAATCCACTTGGAGAGGCCAGGCTGGGAAACTTTCTGGCGGCCTATGGCGAGAACCGCTTCCTGACCTACGG
>CAMTBF010000341.1 GCA_947068385.1 uncultured Lachnospiraceae bacterium | reverse complement strand
GAGGCCGGGCAGTACATGGCGGGTGATTTATGGTAGACTAGTTAGGAGAGAGCAATTTGCGATGCCCTTCAAGGGAGGAAGACAAAATGAGAATAACACCGGACAATCCCCTGCTGGTCTACAGCGGCAGAATCGACTGGAGCCACAGCCATGCCCCTGTGTTCATCTTTCCCTGCACCAGCGTGTCGGTCAGGTTTACGGGCCAGGTGCTGAAGGTGCATGTGGAGAACCGCCATGCCTACTGGGACAATTTTCTGGGATATCTTCTGGACGGAGAGCAGTCCGTCCTGCGGCTTCCGGAGGACGGGGCGGCGGAATACGAGATTCCGATAAAAAATGGCGGAGAGCATGAGCTCCTGCTGTTCAAGCGCCAGGACGCCTGCCATGAGATAGCCTTTCTGGGGCTGGAGATCGGGGAGGGGGAGCGGCTCCTGCCCGCCAGGGAGAACCCGAAGCGGAGGATGGAGGTGTACGGAGACTCTGTGTCCGCCGGGGAGGTGTCGGAGGCGGTGGAGTACGTGGGAAAGCCGGATCCGGTCCACAATGGGGAATATTCCAACAGCTGGTATTCCTACGCCTGGATGACGGCCAGGAAGCTGGATGCCCAGATACACGACATCGCCCAGGGCGGGATCGCCCTGCTGGACGGGACGGGGTGGTTCAATGAGCCGGAGGCCATCGGCATGGAGACCGCCTGGGACAAACTGCGCTACAATCCTGTCTTCGGGGCTGCTGCGGCCTGGGACTTTGAGGCCTATGCGCCCCAGGTAGTGGTGGTGGCAGTGGGCCAGAACGATGCCCATCCGGAGGATTATATGAAAGAGGACTATGGCGGCGCCAGGGCCGTGGAATGGCGGGCGCGCTACAGGGCTTTCCTGGGGAAGCTGCGGGAGGCATACCCTGATGCCACGATCATCTGCTGCACCACGATTCTGGGGCATGACGCCGCCTGGGACAGGGCCATAGAGGAAGTGGTGGCGGGCCTGCAGGACGGGAGGATCACGAAATATACGTTCAGAAGGAACGGCGCAGGCACCCCGGGGCATCTGCGGATACCAGAGGCGGAGGAGATGGCCGGGGAGCTGGCGGCCTATATCCGGACGCTTCGGATTCCGGGCTGGGACGAGGAAAGGAATCCATGAGGATAGACGGCCCCATGCGGGGGGAGCGGATTGCTGTCCGCAATTATGAGAAGCCCGACCTGGAGTTCCTGACGGGCATGTGGTTCCATGAAGAAAACGGGAAATATATGAGCGATCCTACCGTGGAGTATGTGGATCAGGCTTATCAGAAAGCGCTGGACACCCTTGGGGAGAGCGAGCTGGGATATTATCTTGTCATCGAGCTTGCGGACACAGGGGAATCGGTCGGGTCTTTCTGCATGTTTCCCGATGAAGGGAAAAAGGTGTATGATATCGGCTACTGCATCCACAGGGAACACTGGAAAAAGGGCTATGGCAGCGCGGCCCTGGCGCTGGTGCTGGAGTGGATCAGGGACCGGGGCGGAGAGAAGGTGACGGCAGAGGTGGCGGTTGGGAACCTTGCGTCCAATGCCCTGCTGCGTAAATTCGGGTTTGCCGTGGAGAGACGGGCGGCATTCAACAAGTATCATATGGACGTGCGCTTTGACAGCTATATCTATGCTAAAATGCTGTGAGATGTGCCGTAGGGAGCGGCATTTCCAACGCAGGAGGCTTGAGGGGAAGGAAGAGGGAGAAGAGGATGGAAAAAACGACGTGTCAGGTTTGCATACATCACTGTAGTCTTGCCCCCGGACAGACGGGGCTCTGCGGCGCCAGGAAGAATGTGGACGGGGAGATTGTCTGTGAGAATTACGGCCGGGTCACCTCTATCGCGCTGGATCCCATCGAAAAGAAGCCGCTACAGAACTTCCGCCCGGGTGCGAATGTCCTCTCCGTGGGGAGCTATGGCTGCAACCTGCGCTGCCCTTTCTGCCAGAACCATGAGATCTCCATGGGCGGCAGAGAGGAGGCCGGCGGGATGTACGTACCGCCGAAGCTGCTGGCGGACACGGCGCTGGAGTGGAAGGAGCGCAAGAAGGCCGGGAACATCGGCGTGGCTTTTACCTACAATGAGCCGCTGGTGGGCTGGGAATATGTCCGGGACACAGCCAGGCTGGTCAGGGAGTACGGCATGGAGAACGTGCTGGTGACCAACGGCACGGCCTCCCTGGAGGTGCTGGAGGAGCTCCTGCCCTATATCGATGCCATGAACATCGACCTGAAGGGCTTCCGGGAGGGGTATTACCGGAAGCTTGGCGGGAATCTGGAGACGGTGAAGAAGTTTATCACAAGGGCGTCTGCAGGCTGCCATGTGGAGCTGACCACGCTGATCGTGCCGGGAGAGAATGACGGGGAGGACGAGATGGAGGAGGAGGCCCGGTGGATTGGGGACTTGAGCCGGGAGATCCCCCTGCATGTCACCCGCTTCTTCCCCCAGTACCGCATGACGGACAGGGGGCCTACGGACGTGGGGGCGCTGCGCCGCCTTGCGGGTATCGCGGGGAGGTACCTGGAGCATGTGTATCTGGGGAATGTGTGATGTACTACCCGCATCCATTTACCACGGTCAGGCTTTCAAAAAATCGCTGAACTCTTTCAGCTCCTTTTTCCTGCCCTCCGGAAGACTGTTGAACTCCACATTGCGGACTGCGCCTTCCAGGGCGTATAAATGGACCAGGCAGACATTCGGATACCTTTCCTTTAATTGCAGGAAAGCCTGCTCCGCACCGGAACGGATCAATTCTTCCGCCGAACCGATTCCCACGGAATCCAGCTTCTTTGCCATCTCCTTGCCGATATTCATCATGGATGTCAGTTCTGCCATGTCTTTCTCCTGTCCCCTCCATATTAATGATGCCGCACCACCTCGAACCGTTCCAGCGCCACCGCCTCATGCTCGCGGATGCCCGCCTTTTGCTTGGCGATGGTGATCTGCTGCTCCACGGTGTCCACGCCCTCCAGGTTGGGCAGCAGCAGGCCGCGCTTAGCGCCTTTCGTCACGA
The DNA here is from genome assembly GCA_947068385.1 of uncultured Lachnospiraceae bacterium. Taxonomy (GTDB): domain Bacteria; phylum Bacillota; class Clostridia; order Lachnospirales; family Lachnospiraceae; genus Acetatifactor. Next base: position 1,446 of record CAMTBF010000341.1, on the reverse strand, counting down.
TGACCCCGTAGCGGGCCACGTCCAGGTCTTCGGGGGAGGCGATGGGCTCCGTCTCCCCCAGCACGTCCACGCTGACGGTGAGCCGCTCCACCTCCCAGGCCTCCACCGGGGAGAACCGGGGATCCCGGGAGCAGGCGCTGACGGCGTTGGCGACGATCTCCTCCGCAAGGCTGCCCCGCACTGCCTGGATGGTGCCGATGCAGCCCCGGAGCCGCCCGTCCTCTTTCAGGGACACGAAGGCCCCGGCCCGGCTGCTGTAAAGCTCCGGGGGCAAATCCTGGGGGATTTCTATCTGCCGGCCTGTCCGCACATATTCCTGGATGGTCAGCCGGGCCAGGCGGACGTAAGGGTCTTCCCTTTCCCGCAGGGTCCGGAGCCGGGCTTTCTCCTTTTCCTCATGCTGTTCCAGGAAATCGCGGGTTCCGTCAGGGCCCAGGGCTTTATACCTGCAGACCCCGTATCCCACGCCGAAGGGCCCCTCATAGGACAGCTTCTGTGCCTCCACCGCAGTCCGGTCCAAGGCCCCCGCCAGGATGGTGAAGGAGCGGTGGCCGCACTCTGCTGCCTTTTCACAGAAGTCCTCGGGAAATTCCAGCAGCTCCCCGAAGGCTGCCCTAGCCATGACGTCCATGACCCGGGCATCGTAGGCGGGCCCCTCCTCCCGGTAGCCGTAGGGGCCGTCCTCTTTCAGGCGGTGGGACAGGTCGCCGCTGGCTATGATCACGGCTCTTCTGTCCAGGGCCTGTGCCGTCTCCCGGATGCACTGCCCCAGGCGGTAGTGGGCCGTCAGGGGGGAGCCCGACAGGCCGACCCTGATCAGACGGTATTCCGTCCAATATTGGTTCACGAAGTACAGGGGGACCATGGTGCCGTGGTCCAGCTTCCGCTCCCGCTCTCCCAGGGTACCGGCCTGTATGCCGCGGGCTCCGGCTTCCGCTCCCAGGCGTTCTGCGAACGCCGTGTCATAGGAGACTTCCATGCGCGCCTGGGGCGCCCCGAACTGCCCGAAGTCCCCCCTGGCGCTACGCCCCGGAGAGATATGGAAATAGTCGGCGTACATGGTCTGATGGGGGGAGAGGAGCACGATGGTCTCCGGCTGCAGCCGCCCGATTTCTTCCGCCACGCTTTTGTATGATTGGATCGTGTCCCTGATCGCCTCTTCCTGCCCACGCCCTACGTCGGGTATGATGAGGGGCGGGTGGGGGACCATGAAGCCTGCCAGGATTGCCATAGGATGCTCCTTTCTTGCGCCGTGCAAAAACTGCCCGGATGTCGCATGCGGATGTGAAACCTATTTTACCCCAAATCGCGGTAAAAAGCAATTGCCCTCACAGGCGGAAAATGAAAAATGAAAAAGCAAACTAAAAAACATTTGCCTTTCCCTCTTAAATATGCTAGACTTTATCCAAAGCATTATTTCAAATCCGGTATGGCCGTTAGGGCTGC
>CAMTBF010000340.1 GCA_947068385.1 uncultured Lachnospiraceae bacterium | reverse complement strand
TATGCCACTTTTTTAGAATTTTGTTGCAGTCAGCTAGCATTTTGGTATATAATCACGATTATTAGATAATATTCCACAGAAAGGCACGATATGAGCGAAGTCATTTTTTCCGTTTTTCCAAGTGAGAATTTCATTGACCTGGGGCTCTATCAGTTCGGCTGGGAACAGTGCGACCCTTCCCATTCCTATGGGCCGGCTGCCAGAAACCACTATCTCTTCCACCTGTGCCTGTCCGGCACGGGCAGGCTCTACGCGGAGACCTCCAAGGGGAAGTCCGCCGAATACCAGATCAAAAGCGGCCAGGGCTTTCTCCTGTTCCCCAACCAGGTGGCCACCTATATCGCCGACCAGGAGCTTCCCTGGGAGTACGCCTGGCTGGAATTCGACGGGCTGCGGGTGACGGAGAGCCTCGCGCTGGCAGGCCTCTCCCCTACCCGGCCGGTATACAAGGCCCACCACAAGGACATCTTCCAGACCATGAAGGAAGAAATGCTCTACATCGTGCACCACAAGGAGGAGACCCCGCTCCACCTGATCGGGCATCTCTATCTGTTCCTGGACAGCCTGGCCCGCTCCTCCGCCTCGCCCTCCGCCCAGGCCGGAAAGAGCGGGCGCCTGCGGGACTTCTATATGAAGGAGGCCTTCTCCTTCATCGAGCAGAATTTCCAGAACGATATCTCCGTGGAGGACATCGCCGCGGCCTGCGGCCTGAACCGGAGCTATTTCGGGAAGATCTTCCATGAGAGCATGGGCAAGTCCCCCCAGGAATTCCTGATCTCCTACCGCATGACCAAGGCCACGGAGCTTTTGAAGCTGACAGACCTGTCCATTGCGGACATCGGGAACGTGGTGGGGTATCCCAACCAGCTGCACTTTTCCAGGGCGTTCAAGAATGTGTACGGGATATCGCCGAGAGACTGGCGGTATGAGCATGGGAAAAGGCGCCCCCATTAGAGGACGCCTTTGCGTTGCACGGACTATTCCAGGACAGTGCTCCTGTACTCGATGGAGGCCACTTCCTCCTCCTTGAGGATGAAGACGAGCTTCATGCCGCCCTTTCTGTAGATAATCATGCCGCATTCCTCGGTGCCGCCATCGGGATAGGCCTGGAGCACCTTGTCCCGGGAGTCCCCGATGCAGATGCCCTCCTGGGTGGCCACGGAATCGTCCTTCAGGACCACTGCGGACACATAGTCCTTGTCCCCGGTGGGGTAGGTGTCCAGCTCGAAGCCGTTATAGGTGTAGGTCTTGTCCAGGCCTTCGAAGGCGCAGCTGGCCGCCTCGAAATAGGATGCCGACTCGCCCAGCTGCTCCAGGATGGGCGCGGCATCCGCGTCCATGGCTATGGTGACGCCCTGGGCGGTGAAGAGATAGCCCTCTCCGGCTGCGGTGCTGCCCTGGCCGGGATCCTGCTGCCCTTCCTGGGCTCCGCTGCCCTGCTGCCCCTCTCCGCCGCCTGCCGCCTCCCCGTCTCCCGGGGTGCCGCCGGTTCCGCCTGCCCCGGAGGTGATGTCCACCGGCTCCATGTTCTGCACGTTACCGTCGATGGTCTTCTCGTCCTTGCCGCAACCTGTGGCCAGGAGCATGGCCGCCGCCAGAAGGACGGCGCATTTTTTCATATTGCTATTCTTTCTTTGCTGCTTTTTCATTTTGTCCTCTCCTTTGTAGTCATTTTCTCATTCTATTTGCAACCGAATCACGGCTGACAGGCCGAGTCTCCTGCTATCTCATGCCATAATACCGGTATTGCGCTTCCTTCTCCGCCTCATAGGCGGCAAGCTTCTCCTCCCAGAGGGCAGCCAGATGGGCCTCGCCCCTGCGGTCGGGAACCCCCAGCTCCTCCATCAGCAGCCTGCCAAGGTAACGGGACAGCTTCTCCGCCCCTGACAGGTTCATGTGGAGGCCGCCGTCGTAGGTGTCCGTCTTATAGTCGATGCCTGTCTCCTCCTGGAGCTCCAGGAAGTTGATGTAGCGCAGATCATGCGCCGCGGCGTACTCCTCCACCTGGGCCTCCCACTCCGGGTACCAGTAAGGGTAGAGGCTGGGCGCTTTCACCAGAAGCAGCCGAATCCCCTTTTCCTGGCAGAGGGCCGTCATCTTGTCCAGATATTCCCAGGCATTCTCCCCGAAGCTATAGTCCGCCAGGATTCGCCCTTCCGGCACATTCTCCGCGGGCTTCACGTCCACCCGCATGTAGTAGCCGTTGTGGGAGACGGGCTTCGTGTCGAACATGTATTCCAAATCCGCCCCTGTCAGCTGGCTCCACCTGGTGTGGTAGCGCAGGATGGGGAAGACATAGTCCAGGAAATTCTCCTCCTCTTTCATGGAGGCGAATATGGCCTTCACCTTGGCGGGAGACCACTCCATGCCCTCCAGGGACATGCGGTTGTAGGCCTCCCTCTGGGCCTGGTCGTACTGCAGGGACAATACGTTGAACACCACCACGTCCGGCGTCTCGTACCGCAAGGTGTCCTCCAGCAGGTAGTAGGACTGCCAGATGTACTGCTGGGCGCTGCCCCGGATGTAGCTGTTGATGCCGTACTCCTGCCAGAGCACGGCGGGGGAGAAGTTCTCGTACACCTCGCAGTCGCCGATGAAGATGACGTCAAAGTCCTTCTCCTCCTCATAGTACTCGGCGATGAACGCGCCCTCCACCACATCGTCCACGTACTTGGGCACCAGCAGACGCTGCAGCAAAAACAAGGTGGCCAGCACAAGGAACGCCGATATTCCTATTTTCATGCACTTATGCAGTCTCGTATTCTGTCTCATCATCTTCTATCGCGTCATTCTTCTCAAAATTGATTATAGATAAACTGGCTGGCGTCATATCCGATGCCGTAGGCTCCCATCAGCAGCACCGCCAGGAACAGGCCATACCACAGAACAAACTTCACCGGATAAGGCTTCGCGGCGATCCGCTCCCTGACGCTTCCCCTTCTCTGCAGGAGGCTGACCGACACCAGAAGCAGCGTCCCCGCCGCCAAAATCCCATAATCCAGCGGGCTGAGCCCCAGCCCCAGCAGCGACCCGTCCCACAGGATATTCCAGTTGCGGGCCGTAAGCAGGGAGCCGAACATCCGGAAGGTCACGGGCACGGAGCGGTAGCAGTCGAAGGTCCGAAGGGCCGACACCAGCAGGAACGTCCTGACCACCTCAAAAACCCTGTATCCTTTCCCGCCTGCCCCGAAGCGCTGATGGAATTTGTCATAGAACGGCTCCAGCGTCTCGGACACCATGAGCACGGCCCAGTTCCCCAGGCCCCAGGCGATGAAGTTCCAGCTGGCCCCGTGCCAGATGCCCGTGGCGAACCAGACCACGAAGGAGCTCAGGTACACCGGAAGCCGCTTGCCCAGGTTCTCGCCGAAACGGCGGCGGGAGGACCTGCTGCATTTCTGCATGAGCTTGCTGACGGAGATGGGGTAGAAGATATAATCCCGGAACCATGTGCCCATGGAGATGTGCCATCTGCGCCAGTACTCCTTCAGGGATTTGGAGAAAAAGGGCCGCTCGAAGTTCTCCTGCAGGGTGATGCCCAAGGTCTGGGCGATTCCTATCGTGATGTCGATGCCTCCGGTAAAGTCCGCGTACAGCTCACAGGCATAGAAGAACATCCCTACCAGCACATAGGCGCCGCCAAAGCGCTCCGTATCGCCGATGATCGTATTGACCCCCACCAGTATCCTGTCCGCGATGACCAGCTTCTTGAAATACCCCCAGAGGATGCGCTGCAGGCCGAAGCTCACCGTCCTCCCGTCAAAGGGATGCTCCTCATACAGGGACCGGGAAAGGTCGCCGAACCGGCTGATAGGGCCCTGCACCAGCTGGGGGAAGAAGGATACGAACAAGGCGAAGCGGAAGGGATTCCTCTCAGCCCGCACCGTCCCCCTGTACACGTCGATCAGATACCCCAGGGCCTGGAAGGTATAGAAGGAAATGCCCAGAGGCAGCGCCAGGGTCACGAAGGAAATCTGCCCGGCCGCTCCGAAGGCATGCAGGAGGCCGTTCAGATTGGCGATGGCGAAGTTGGTGTACTTCACCACCGCCAGGATGCCCAGGTTCAGGAGTAGGCCCGCCAGGATCCACCCCAGCCGGAGGGATTTCTGCCTTTCCCTGTAGGCCTTTTTCTCCTCTTTGGACAGCCGGGCCTTATGCTCCTTCAGGTAGGCGGCCTGGCTGTCCGCGTTTTCCTCTATCCGCAAGGCGGTATGATAGACCGTCACCGTGGTCGCCAGGATATAGGCCAGATATTCCGTCCCGGCCAGGGCGTAGAAGAGATAGCTGGCCCCCAGGAGCAGCATCCACTGGAACCTCCCGGGCACGATATAGTACAGCAAAATCAGGCCTATGATAAACCCCAAGAACTCATATGATGTAAACAGCATATCCAATCCCTCTTAAAGCCCGGTACGGCTCAGCCCTCTTCCATGATTTCATAAACCGTTAACAGGCAGCTGTTCTGCTGCTCTTCTTC
>CAMTBF010000339.1 GCA_947068385.1 uncultured Lachnospiraceae bacterium | reverse complement strand
TGACTCCTGAATCCATATCATCTATAGGTATCATTTGATACCATTATATATGTTTTTCATTATATTGTCAATCATAAAAATATCTTTCACGCAGAATACCCGTAGCACGCAAGTACCGCATGCTCTGTCTCGCTCCGATATTCCCCGCAGGCCTTACCTGCTCTGCAGCTCCAGCGGCCTTACGCCCTCCGGCCCCATGCTGCCGTACTCATCCGTCAGCCGACCCCACAGCCAGGTCTCATGATCCTTTCCCTGGGGCAGGATTTTATCCCATGTGTCGATGACCGGCTCTTCGGTTTGCAGGCAGCGGCCGCTGTAGAGGTTCCCGTCCCTGTCGTAGACCGCCAGCAGCACGTTCAGGCTGTCCCAGTCCTCAAAGGCGGCCAGAACCAGCCTTTCCCCGTCAAACAGGCATGCCCTCTCTATGGGGAACATGTGGTTGCACACCCAGCCTCCGCCGCCCGTGCCCACGTATTCTTCCTCCGGCTGCTCCGGGAACTGTCCGCTGCACCATAGCCCATATTCCCCGTCCTCCTCCGTCATAAAGGAGAATCCGTTGTCGCTCCAGGTCATCAGCAGTCCGCCTTCCTCCCGGGACATGGCGCAGAACGTGGCGGGCGCAAGCTCCAGCGCCACGTCCGTATCTGCCAGATAGATGCCTTCCTCCTCCCCATCCTCTGGCCGGCAAAGCCTCCCCTGGCCCAGAGCCACCTGCTGGGTCAGAGCAGGCGTCCCCTGATCCAGGCTGTAGACCAGGAGCTCGTAGTCATTCCTTCCCCTCGCAGCCATGTACAGGCATCCTCTCTCCTCGTCCAGCAGCATCTCCGCGGGAGCCGTATCCTCCGGCAGGTCGCAGACCTTTTTCATCTGTCCCAGGTCCACACAGATGTCATATTTCTCCTGTTCAAAAGGAAGATAGAAAATCCCCGCGTTCTCTCCCCTGTCCACCCGGGCTCCCGTCTCCGCGTCCGCGCAGCTGAAGGCATAATATGCCCCCGCCTTTCCAAAGGCTGATGCGTCCGCGATTACGATGTCGCCGGGCCGTCCTATCTTCTGCCCGGAAAGGGAGGTCACTGCCCCGGCGCCTCTCTTTTCCAGCTGCAGCTCCAGACAGTCCTGGGCCGTACCTATATGGAACAGCTCTGTGAGAAAGGCCGTCTCGTCCCCATAATCGCCCTGGTACGTCACTGAGGTTCCCGATATCTCAAAAAAGACGGGATAATATTCGTAATACTCTCCAATTCTCACCGTTTCCTCGTACTCCCCTGCGGCTCCCGCCCGCTCTGCCACCGCCCTGACGGCCTCCGGATAGGGCAGGCCGGGCATGCTCTCCAGACTGATTCCATTGTATTGGTACCCCTCACCGGTTCCGAATTCAGTGCCGTACTCAAAGTCCATCCTGGCAGCCCTTCTGGCCTTCCGCTCCCATTCCACCCTCTTCGAAGAAAAGGTAAAGTCGCTCCGGGCCTCCCCAACCTCTCCGATAGTATATTCCGTATTCCACAGCAGATGCCTGTCCCAGTGGGATGCCACCTGCACCGTGATGCCCGATGCCGCCTCCGGATCGCCGGAAAGCGTCTCTTCCCAGATGGCCACATCCTCCTTTTCCCCATCCACCCGCATCCATCCAAGGGGAATGGCCACCAGCGCCAATCCCATACATAAAAGCGAGACAAATAAGCTCCTCCTCATACTTATACCCCCGTCAGATTCTGAAACGCCCTGTTCACCCTGTCGGCCCGGTATCCATAGGCCTCCTTGACATATTCCATCAGCGTCCGCCCCTGCTCCTCCAGCTCCAGGGTGGACACGTCCCCTGCTATCCTGCCTTCCTTCAGCAGCACCGCCCGTCCGATGAACCGCTCTACCTCCTCGATCAGGTGGGTGGAGAGGAACACGGTCTCCTCCGGCTCCAGGATGCCCAGCAGCACCTTGTAGAAATCCTCCCGATTGAACACATCGTTCCCGGCAAAGGGCTCGTCCATCAGGATGTACTCCGCTCCTTGGCACAGGGCCATGATGACCTCGAACTGGTTCTTCTGCCCTGTGGAGTAGCTCTTCAGCGCCTTGCGCCTGGGCAGCTCGAAGAATTCCATCAAAGTCCGAAACCGCTCCCGACGGAAGGTGCCGAACTGCATCTGGTAGAATTCCGCGTGGGAGTCCGGCGTCAGGTTGGGGAAGAAGGAGTGCTCGCAGGTGGCAAAGGACAGCCGTTGGATATTGCTTTTATCTATGGGCCTTCCGTCTAAGAGGATTTCCCCCCTGCAGGGCAGGAAGCCCAGGATGCACTTCAAAAGCGTGGTCTTCCCCGCGCCGTTCTCCCCAAACAGGCCTACGATCTCCCCCGGCCCGATTGCCAGGCTCACATCGAACATAACCTGCCTGGCTCCCATCCTGTCAAAATATGTCTTGTTCAGCCCTCTGATTTCCAGCATGCTTCTCCCTCCCTGTCTCATAATCCTGCAATTGCCCTGGCAGCCTGCCGCCTCCTGTCACCAAAAAGCCGGGCCGCACTCCCCGGGCGTCACCAGCAGATAGCTTCCATAATAAATCAATCCCAGCATCATCTGTGCCAATATGCCCACGGCCGTGCCCAACAGCGGCGCCCGGATGCAGCTTCCCACCAGGACGCCCCTGCGGGGCAGGCGGCGCATGAGATAGATGCTTTTCGTGTCCCGATGGTAGTAGGCATAGTGGAGTGCCGCCATGATGGCCAGGAACAGGAAGTAGGGCACGAAAAGCCCACCGTACTGCCCTGCCAGCTCCAGGAAGGGTATTGCCTGCGCGTCCGGCCTCAACACCCTGCCGCGAACCCTGTCCACATAGTATAGCCACGCCACAGCCTGCCGCAGCTTTCCGAAATACTGCAGGCTCAGCACCATAGACAGGGCCAGCAGGACTGCCGCCGTGTTCCTCTCCCAAGTGAATTCATATCCCGGCGGGAAGCACTGGTCAAGCTCTGTCCACAGCCTGTGAATCCGCTTCCAAAGTTTCTTCCAAAGCTTCAAAGCCCCATCTCCTCCTTCCATCCCCCTGTTCCATCTCCTGATGCTCAGGACTTGCTCTGTACCACCTGTAGGCATCTCCCAGCGATTCCCTAGCCTGCGTGCCCCCGGACTTGTCCTGCAGGACTCACGGCTCATACATGCCCTCCGCTGCCTCCGTCGCTCCCCCGGCCTTACATGACCAGTACAGATCCAGCAGATCCGCCGCCATCACCACTGCATATACAAGGCAGCACACCATATCCTGCCAGGTCGGCCCCACAGGAACCGCGAACCAGGCGGCGGCCATCACGAACACAGACACCTGGGTGACGCGGTACCGCTTTCCGATGCCTCCTGCCTCCTCCATGCCCATGGCCAGGAGCATCAGCCCATTGCGCACCCACTTTCCCGTCTCCGCCATGGGCAGCAGGCAGTGCAGGAATTCGTTTCGGTAAAAGGCCAGGAACAGCATCTGCGGCCCCTGCGGCATTCCCGACGTCCGCCTGTAGGTTCCGGCAAAGCACAGCACCAGCACCACCTGCAGGGCGAAGAGCATCAGCAGGCACAGCGCGTCATAGGCTGTCCGAAGGGCAAAGGCCCGCGCCTGCGCGACCTTGAGCCGCATCACGGTATACCGTCCTTCTCTGTCCAGAATCCCATTCGTCCGAATCAACAGGAAGAATACCGCTCCCAGCGCTGCCAGAAACACAAAGTGGATCCGGCTCTCCTCTATCTTCAGCTCGAAGGGCGCCACCGGGCCGCTCTGCAGCGCGCGATGGAACAGCGCCGTCTCCGCCATGGCCATGAGAAGCGCCACCGCAAGCACCTTGTAAAAGCTCCCCTTTGCAAGCAGCGCCCACAGGGACAATGCGCTGGATAAGCCCTTCCTTTTCCCACTGTCTTTTTCTGTCATCCTCCTACCTCCCGCTCTCCGCCGTGAACCTGTTTCCGTCCCCTGTCCCGTCTGCCTCCCCTGCCTCCCAGAATTCCTCCGCCAGGGCACAGGCCTCCTCCCTGGAGACCCCCATCTGCCTCATGGCCTTCACCCAGGCGCAGGTCTCGCTCCTGAACTGCTCCCTGCGAATCCGTTCTATGGTGCCCGCGTCCACGCATGTATAGCTCTTTGCGCCGGAGCGGGACTGGATGATGCCCTCTTCCTCCAGCATATGGTAGGCCTTCTGAATCGTATTGGGGTTCACGCCAAGCAAAGTGGACAGCGCCCGCCTGGAGGGCACCTCCTCCCTGTCGCCGATGACCCCCGCGGCAATCCCCTGCCTGATGTAGCGCATGATCTGCAGATAGACCGGGCCGCTGTCCTCTAGCACAAATCTTTCGAATGATATCATTTCCCACGCTCCAAACCGTATCAGTCGTATAATACAGTTCCTTTAACCGTATTATATAGCTAATACGGTTTTCTGTCAAGCAAAAAGCGCCCTCCTTTTACGGAAAGCGCCTCTTTGCTCCAGCATCCATTACGTCCTCTCTCTG
>CAMTBF010000338.1 GCA_947068385.1 uncultured Lachnospiraceae bacterium | reverse complement strand
ATATTTTTTATCTCTGTACAAATAATGGACTTTCCCCTGATTACTGACCACGACCAAAATGGAGATTCCTCTGTTTGCCACGAAAAATCTGATATCATCTAAGGAAAATGTCTGTAAAGAGGGATGGTTATGGAGAATCACAACCGTACACATCTTTGCCGAAACAATCAAGTGATTGGACTGCGTATCAGAGCAGACATCCACACTATGCTCATCTCCAAGGCAAATCCCATAATTCTCCAGCGGATCCGATAATGCCAGATCACAAGTGATTGCAACCTCATTACTGTCATTGTATGTCTGCGAAAGGAACAATACCTCTTTTGCTAACCGTTGCATAATCACATTCTGTGCATCGGTCAAATCCTTGTACTCAATATATCGAACTTTTTTGATTGCAATATCCGTAATCCGGATCTTATTTCCATATTTCCTGGCCTGTTCCAACTCATTTCGTACTTCTGGCAAGAGAATCACCCCCTTTACATTCACTCACATCATATCTTTTATAATTATACCCACTGAAAAAGCATTTCTCCAACTCCTCCACCAGCCTGCTCCTAGAAGAACTCCAGCTCGTCGTCCTCTCCGCCAAATCCGTCAAAAAGCGCTTCCAGCTCTTCCTCATACTCGTCCAGCTCCTTCTGGATGCGCTCCTCTTCCTCTTTCTTTCCCGCCGCCTTATAATAGATGGCTGCCGCCGTAAACAGGATGTCGTTCTCATCCGTGCATTTCGTGTCCTCATGGATATGCTGCCGTATCAGCCCTTCCGCCGCCTCCATATTCCGAATCTCAAGGAATGCGTAAATCCCCGCTGCCACCGCCACATGATCGTCCGGCTCCTGGGCCAGCCATTTTTCGCAGAACGCCGCTGCCTCCTCCGCCCTGCCCAGACTCCTCAATGCCGAGGCCTTCAGGAACCTGATGTCCGACGGCCTCTCCTCCTCCCAGCGAAAGAGCCCGATCAGCTCATCGCATACCTCCAGCAGCTTCTCCTTGCTCTCCCGCATGTCCAGATCGTCCAGGTAATCCTCCAGCCATCCCTGCACGTCATATTCGTAATCCGTCTCCTCGTCCAGCTCATACAGCTCCGCCGCGTATTCCGGCTCTTCCTTCCTCTCCGCAGCCACCGCCTCCTTCAGGGCCTCAAACGCCTCGTCCCAGCAGTTAAGGCTCTTCTCCAGCCCTGCCAGGCTCATGTAGCATTTCCCCGTCAGCTCCCCGAACTTCTTCCACTTTCTGCTCATCCTCTGCATCCTCCTTGGTCATCGCGATTTTTCCCTTGCATCCTGGTCAATGGCCGCAGTTGGGGCCGGACATCTACCACAGCTCCAGTATAGCATGTTCCCCTGCGCTTGGCAAACATCTTGAATCCTAATCTGTTTCATCCCTCTATAAAAATTCCCCACAGCCGCGCTGTGGGGAATTTCATTATGGGAACCCATTGCTGCATTTCATTCAGATACAACAGTAGCCTTTATCATTTTATGTCAGGAGCCAGCGTCTATAGCCTCTCCCTATTGCCCGGCCAGCCACTCGTCCAGCTGCCTCTGGTTCTCCTCGATGATCTTGTTCATGCCCGCGTTCTCCAGGTCCTTGAGGAACTCGGGAAGCACGGTGTCCACGTCCACGGTGCCGTACTCCAGCTGGGTCAGGTACTTGGCGATGACGTTCTTCACGGTGGACTGCTCCGTCTCCACGCTGCTGGCATCGAACTTATAGCCGTATACCTTTGAGGTGTGGGCAACGGTCTCCGCCAGATAATCCTTGCGCTGCTGGTAGATATCAGGCGTTGTGGGCGGGCTGATGTACCACTGGGAGCCGTCGCCCCATACGCCGAACATATTGCTGTACTTCTTCTCGGCGCTGCCGTTGAATTCGATCACGCCGTTCTCCGCATCCGTCACGGTATAGTCCTCTCCCTCCACGCCGTTTGCCAGCACATTGGAGAAGTCGCCGTCGGTGAACAGAAGGTTCAGCACCTCCATGGCCTTCTCAGGGTTGGCCGCGTTGGTGGGGATGAAGAACAGCACGCCTGTATACACATTCGTAGTCATCCAGGTGGGGCACAGGTCGATCTGCACTACCTCCGTGCCCGCCTCCAGTTCGGAATTCTCCCTGGTTCCCGGGGTGCTCATGCCGATGTAGGTGGCTGCCTTGGCCGCTACGAACAGGTCGTCTCCGGCCTCGTCAGAGGTGGCGGCATCCTTGGAGATGTAGCCCGCCTGATACCATTTCCGCATCCAGTCCAGATATTCCCTGTATTCCTCTGTGGCATACAGGTTCTCCACGGTGGTATCCTCCAGAGCGTTCACCACCACGCCGCTGGATTCTCCCACGCCCAGGTTGTCATAGTTCTTCACGAAGAAGAAATTGGATTTGCTCCTGTCCTTCCCGGATACGCCCAGGGCCGTGTACTCAGGGAACTTCTCATGAATCTGGGAAAGCAGGCTGTCCAGCTCCTCATATCCGATATAGCCTTCCACGTCCATGCCTGTGGTATCCAGCTGGTCGAACACGTCCTTGCGCATATAGAGCGCGCCGCCGTTGCCGGGAGCAGAGGGGATGGTGGGGATTCCGTACAGCTGGCCCTTGTATTTCCCGGCTCCCAGGAAGGATTTCTCCTTGTCCTTCTCCAGCATGTCCTTGCCGTACTCGGCGATCAGGTCGTCCAGGGGCTGGAAGCCTCCCGCGTTGATCATGGACAGATAGTCCTGGAATACGGTGCAGATGATGTCCACGTTCTCGCCTGAAGCGAACCACTTATTGTAGGTGGCAGCCTCATCCGCATGGGCCACGGGCACCAGCGAGATATTGCAGCCAATCTTAGCCTGGGTCTGCTCGTTCAGGGCCGCCTCCACCCGATCCAGTCCGTCCGGTTCTACCCCCCCGGTGATGTAGGTCATCCTCACGGTGACGCCGTCCCCGGAAGCGGCAGGCTGCTGTTCCTCGCTTTCCTCCTGGCTGCTCTCCTGGGAATCCTCCTGCTCCTGGGCGGACGATTCCTCCTGGGAGCTGTTGCCTGCGCCGGCGTCCTTCGCGTTGTCCGGCGAACCGCAGGCTGTCAGCAGTGCAGCGCTCATAGCCACTGCGAGAATTTTTGTAAGCAATCTTTTTCTCATACTTTCCTCCTTCTGAAACTTGTTACTGTTACTGATATCTATAAATCACTTTCCCCGAAGCACATGCGATGCAGTGCAATATACGCAGCCTTCCGGAAAGCCATTTATCGGTGCGTCATCCCTTCACAGCCCCCAGCGTGATGCCTTTCACGAAGTACCGCTGGAAGAAGGGATAGATGATCAGCATGGGCAGCACCCCCAGCACGGCGATGGCCATGCGCGCCGTCAGGGTGGGGATGTCCGATTTATTGATGTAGAGCCCGCTGCCCGCCATGGACGTCAGCGCCGCGATATTGCTGTTGATGGCGTTGAGCACGTTCTGGATGGAATACAGCGCCGGGTCGTTCAGGTAATACAGCCCGTTGGTCCAGTTGTTCCAATAAGCCAAAGCCATCATCAGCCCCACCGTGGCCAGGATGGGCTTGGACAGGGGCAATACGATCAGCCGGAAAATCGACATCTCGCTGGCCCCGTCCAGCTTGGCGCTCTCAAGCAAAGATTCCGGTATGCTGGTGGCGAAGTAGTTCCGCACCAGCATCACCTGGAACGCGTTCACCAGCAGGGACGGCACGATCAGGGCCCAGATGGTATCCGCGATGTGCAGATACTTGGTGTAGATTAGGTAGGTGGGCACCAGCCCGCCGTTGAAGAGCATGGTGAACACCACGAAGAAGTTGAAGAACCCTTTCCCCGGGATGTCCTTGGTCAGCCCGTATCCCAGCAGGGACGTGAGGGAAAGCCCCACCACCGTCCCTACCAGCGTGGTAAAAATCGTGATTCCGTATGCGCGGAAAATCATTGTGCTCTGCTGCATGATGTACTGATAGGCCTCTATGCTGAACACCGGCGGGATGAAACGGAAGCCTGATACCACCGCCGCCTTCTCGTCCGTCAGAGAGGAGGATATCAGCAGGATAAAGGGCAGCACCGCCGCCAGGCTCAAGATGGTCAGTACAATGTGCGCGATGATACGTATCCGTTTTTCGTCTTTTCCTGTCATGCTCTTCCTCCCCTAGAATAGTGCACTCTCTTTACTGTATCTGCGTACAATGGCATTGGCCGCCAGCACCAGCACGAAGCCCACGATGGACTGGTAGAAGCCTGCCGCCGAGGACAGCGAGATGTTGCCCTGCTGCATCAGCGCGTTGTACACATAGGTGTCAATGGTCTGGGTCACATCGTACAGCGCCCCCGAATTCCTGGGCACCTGGTAAAAGAGGCCGAAATCCGAATAGAAGATGCTCCCTATGTTCATGATCAGCAGCGTGATCACCGTGGACTTCAACAGCGGCAGGGTGATGAACCTGATCTGCTTCCACTTCCCGGCCCCGTCTATCCTGGCCGCCTCATAATACTCCTTGC
>CAMTBF010000337.1 GCA_947068385.1 uncultured Lachnospiraceae bacterium | reverse complement strand
GGAGAAGACCAAAAAGGGCGTGACACTGAAGGGCTTCGCCGCCTGCAGACAGCTCTTCGAGACCTATAAGCGGGAGCGCAGCGTCCCTTTCTTCTACTATGACATGAACAACGCCGCCCAGTCCAGGCAGTACTTCACCAAGCTGGCGGAATACCAGATTTATTACAAGGAATGGGAGAGCATCATCAAAAAGGTGAACCTGAAGGAGTCCGGCCTCTCAGACCTGTTCGCCGACTGCAGGGACGAGAAGGGCCTGGTGGAGAAATGGTTCCTGGAGGCCGTGGAGAACAAGCTGAACCAGGACAGGAACCGGATGAAAGAATTCCAGGGCATCATGGAGAAATACACAGGCCAGTACAGGGACAACCGCTCCAAGATCCAGCGCCGGGACACTATCCGTGCCTTTGAGCAGGAGGCCGGTCAGGTGCGGGAGCAGGCGTATCATTACCGGGACGTCTCCACGCAGCTGTTGAGCCAGCGGGCCCGGATAGGAGATTTCATCCGCAGGCTCCACGGGCTGGAGCAGCGGGAGGAGGAAAAGGCCAGGGCAGTCAGGACCCGGCTGGAGGAGCTGGCCCAGGAGCTGTGGCAGCTGGAGTATGAGAAGCTGTCCGGGGAATTCCATGAAATCGCCCGCAGGGAAAGATTCTCCCAGAGCAACCTGGAGATGCTGCGCATGGAGGAAGAGGGCCTGGAGCGGAGGCGGGAGGAGATCCTGCGCAGGCTCCATGTGCTGGCCTGCGGAAAGCAATGGGAACAGGTGGAGGAATACCGCCTGGAGCTGGACAAGGAGAGGCAGCGCCTGGACTATGTCAGGGAGAAAAAGGAGAACCTGGAGCCGGAGCGGATGGCCCTGGGCGGAAAGCTCCACAGGTACTATGCCGGATGGAAGGCCCGGAAGGAAGAGGAAAGACAACAATGTCTTAAAACTGTGGAAAACCTGAATGCGGAGAGGCGGCAGGGAATAAAGAAGCTGGAGGAGCTGAGGGGGACGGAAAGCGGCCTGACAGAGGAGGCCGGTGCCCTGAACGCCCGCATCCGCATGTTCGACGAGATAGAGGACAGGTTCAACCAGGAATACGCGGCTGGAGCGCAGTCCGGGTTCGGCCAGGAATACATGGAAGGAGCGCAGGGCACAGAATCAGCCTCTGCCATGGAGGGTGAGAAGCCTCTGCAGGCAGGCCATTCCGGCGGGGCCTGGAGCCGCAATCTCCTGGGAGAGTACGAGGCCGGAGCCCTGGAAATCAGACAGGCGGAGTATGAGAAGGAGCTGACCGCGGCGGAGGCCGGGCGGCGCAGCGCCAGGAAGGACATAGAGCAGTACAGGGAGCAGATCAAAGCCGCCAGAAGGCTGGCAGAGGACAGAATGACGGAGAAGAGCCGCCTGGAGGCTGCTGGAAAAGAGTCAGGCAGAGTGCTCGCGGACTACGATAAGGAGCTGGCGGAGCGGAGCGTCATCCTGCGGTACGTGAGCCTCGGGCAGGAGGACGCATTCGACACGGAAAAGCTCCTGACTGCCGTACACAGAAAGCTCCTGGATGCGGACATGGCAAGGCAGAACCTGGAGAAGGAGGCGGATGCCCTGGAAAAGGAATACCGCAGGCTGGCCCAGGGACAGGTGCTGGAGCTGTCCGGGGAATTCCGGGGCTTGCTGGAGGAGGCCGGAATCCATTTCGTCTACGGAATGGAGTGGCTTCGGAAGAACATGCTCCCCGCGGAGCGCAACCGCCAGCTTGTGTCCAGCCATCCCTTTCTCCCCTATTCCCTGATCCTCTCCGGACAGGAGCTGGAACGCCTGCGGGGGCTTCCGGATCAGGTCTACACCTCTGCCCCGGTGCCCATCTTGATCCGCGAGGAGCTGGAGGGCCAGGGGAGAGCCGAGGCCGGGACGGTGCAGTCCTTCGGTGAACTGCACTTTTATGTATGGTTCAACGACAACCTGCTGGACGAGGAGAAGCTGAACGCCATGCTCGCCCAGCTGGATGACCGGCGGGGGAACCTGCGCAAGGCCATCCAAATCCGCCAGGCCGAATACATGGAATACGTGGGCCATCAGGAGAAAATCAAGGCGCAGAAGGTATCCAAGAGCGCCTATGACAGGATAAAAGAGGAAATCGCCGCCCAGGAAAAGGCCCTGGCCGCTCTGGATCAGGAAATCCTGCGGGGCCGGGAGGAGCTGGAAGCCCTGGAGGCCCGCCAGGCCAGGCGGGAGCAGGAGGCAGCCAGCCTGGACAGGGCCATCGCCTGGCAGACCAGGAGGCTTGTGGACTTTGGGAGATTCCGCGAAAGCTACCGGGAATACCGGGGCCACTGCCATGCCCTGGAGAAGGTTCAGCAGGAAAAGCAGCGGGTGCAAAATCTACAGAAGCTGGAGGCGGAGAAGAACGCCAGGCGGGAGCAGCTGCTGGAGACGGAGAGGAACCGCCTGGCGCTGCTGGAGCGGGAAGAACAAGCCTGCGCGGAGAAGCTGGGAATCTATCGGCAGTACCCATACCCGGAGGAGGCTTCTTCCCTCACGGAAGCCCAGGCCAGCGAAGCCGAGAGCCGCTATGAAATCATCACTGGCGGAATCAGCGCGGAGCAGAAGGAGCTGGAGGAGCGGGCCCGCACAGCCCAGAAGCGTTATGACAGGGCCCTGGAGGAGCAGAAGAATCTGGCAAAGAAGCACGGCCTGGCCCAGAAAGACTGGGAAGCCGTGCCCTATGATAAAAAGGAGGAGACCCATCAGGAAATCCTCCTGGAGGAGCAGGACAGGAAGCTGGAGAGACAGCAAAGCCTGATCCATGGAGAGGAGATTCAGTGCGCCCTGCTGCGCCAGGAAAAGGAAGGGAAGCTGAAAACCATAAAGGAGCGCTGCCATAGAGAGGAGCCTGTCCCTAAGGAGGAAATCCAGACCATAAGCTTCGAGGATGCCATCCGGACGCTGGAGTACCAGCAGAAGGAGGCCCAGAGGGAGAAGGAACAGACGGAAAAGAAGGCCCAGGACTACAGGAGCAACCTGACCGCGCTAGCGGAATATGAGGAATTTGCTGACGAAGAACCGGACGCAGGCCAGCCCCAGGATGCGATGGAAGGCCGCAGCCAGGACTTGGCAGAAAGCGGCAGCCAAGAATTGGCAAAAGGCCGCACCCATATCGCCGTGGTCTGGGAATTCGACCTGAGCACCCTAAGCGGGGCGGAGCTCACCAGGCAGAAGGGCCTGCTGATCCGGGACTACAATGCCTGCCTGGAGCAGCGCACCCAGGCCAGGGCCGCCCTGGAGCGTGCGCTGAACCGCATGATCCGCATGGAGGACTTCGGGGAGGACTTCTACCAGAAGCCCCTGGAGGCCATGCTGCAGCTGACAGAGGATGCGGAGCGCGTCATCAGACAGCTGGACACCACCATAGCATCCTACGACAGCCTCATGGAGAAGCTCCAGGTGGACATTTCCATGGTGGAGAAGGAAAAGGCCAAAATCACAGAGCTCCTGGGAGACTACCTGAAAGAGGTGCACGAGAACCTGGGCAGGATCGACCGCAACTCCACCATAACTGTCAGAGAGCGCCCCGTGAAGATGCTGAAGGTGGAGCCCCCGGACTGGGTGGAGAATGAGAGCATGTTCTCGCTGCGGCTCCAGGACTATATCGACGACGTGACAGCCAAGGGAATCGCCCTGCTGGAGGAGAACCGTAACCTCCAGGAATTCCTGGGCACCCGGATCACCACCAAGGGACTTTACGATGCAGTGGTGGGAATCGGCAACATCCAGATTCGCCTCTACAAGATTGAGGAGCAGCGGGAGTACCCCATCACCTGGGCGGACGTGGCGAAGAATTCCGGCGGGGAGGGCTTCCTGTCCGCGTTCGTCATCCTCTCCGCCCTGCTCTACTACATGCGGAAGGACGACACAGACATCTTCGCCGACCGGAACGAGGGCAAGGTGCTGCTCATGGACAACCCCTTTGCCCAGACCAACGCCTCCCATCTCCTCAAGCCCCTGATGGACATGGCGAAAAAGGCCAACACCCAGCTGATCTGCCTGACAGGATTGGGCGGCGAGTCCATCTACAACCGCTTCGACAATATCTACGTCCTGACCCTGATAGCCGCCAACCTGCGAAACGACATGCAGTACCTGCGGGCGGAGCACATGCGGGGCTCCGAGGAGGAGACTGTGTTGGTGTCCCAGATTGAGGTGATGGAGCAGCAGGAGTTCGTGTTCTAGGGATGATTTGATTTTAAAAACGAAATACATGTTGATAATTGTGAAAAAGGAGGATATAATACAGATATAGACAATTAAAAACGGAAAAACCGTTAATAAATTGGAGGCGTTATGAAGTTATTGAAAATAGCAGCGGAGGGATTGCCCTTATTTAAAGAAAGGCTCGACTTGACTTTCTATGCACAGCAAAGGGTGGCAGAGGATGATAAGGCTGTATTATATCCGCTGTTTTTCTTGTTTGACCGTGACCCCTTGAGCTTTCAACTTACGCTTAACATC
>CAMTBF010000336.1 GCA_947068385.1 uncultured Lachnospiraceae bacterium | reverse complement strand
TGTGCAGCCTGGAGCGGGGGATTTCCCTGTCGGTGCGCAATGACGCGGCGTTCATCCTGGACATGAGCTTAAGTATGTATGAGCATGAGTCCACCGTCTGCCCCAACATGCCCCTGCGGGCGCTGATCTACGTGACGAACATCCTGGAGCAGTGGGTCAAGAAGAGGAATATTTACGGGAGGAAGCTGGTGAAGATCCCGACGCCCCGGTTCGCGGTGTTCTACAATGGGGTGGAGGAGCAGCCAGAGCAGTATCAGCTGAAGCTGTCGGACGCATATGCAAACCCCATGGAGGAGCCGGAGCTTGAGCTGACCTGCACCGTATACAACATCAATGCGGGAATGAACAGAAAGCTACTGTCGGGATGCCCGGTTCTGGAGCAATACATGATATTTGTAGGCTATGTGAGGGAGTACCTAGGGGCGTATCCGGAGAAGGATTTGAGGAAAGCAATCGACAAAGCCATAGACCGTTGCATAGAGGAGGACGTGCTGCGGGAATTCCTGATACGGCGCCGCGGGGAGGTGACGAAGGTGACACAACTGGATTACACATTTGACAGGCGCATAGAGCTTGAACGGGAAGATGCCCGGGATGAAGCCATTGCGGAGGAACGCGTCAATACGGAACGCGAAAGGAAGGCGAAGGAGGAGGCTCTGCAGGAAAAGGAAAAAGAGCGGCAGCGGGCGGAACTGGCAGAGATAGAAGTACAGAAGCTCCGCACAGAACTGGAGGAATATAAACGGCGGTTTTCGGAGGCGGGCCCTGGAACCGCGGAC
This sequence comes from uncultured Lachnospiraceae bacterium, assembly GCA_947068385.1. GTDB lineage: Bacteria > Bacillota > Clostridia > Lachnospirales > Lachnospiraceae > Acetatifactor. The sequence goes on along the minus strand of CAMTBF010000336.1, from coordinate 3,726 downwards.
AGGCCACGGTGCTCTCCCAGATAGTCCGCTGTAATGTATCATGTCTGCTCCTTTTCTTCAATCGGCTTTTGGGTTACATTGTATTTCGCTTATATTTTATTTTAATTACGCTATTACCATTTATGCTTTCTATCCATTATTACCCTTTTATTTTGCTCCTGATACCTTTCATTACATATCTTTCACAAACCTTTTTTATAGTAATGTATCCATGTTTTATTGAAATGCGCCCCGATATTCCATATAATAGAATCCAAGACAGGATTCTATTATCAAGTTTCTATAATAGAATCCAAGACAGGATTCTATTATCAAATTTCTATAATGCATCAGGAGGAGCTGCTATGGCAAAATTGACGGTCAAATATTTTTCTGAGTGCCTGGCAAGGCATACCACGTTCGAGATGTATCTTCCCAACGATGTGCGCGCCAGCCTGCCCTGGGAGCAGGGGGAGAATCCCTACAGGAAGCGCCCCATGAAGACGTTGTTCCTGCTCCACGGCTATACGGGGAGCGCGGACAACTACGTGCCGGAATATCTCTCGGAGCACTACAATTTCGCGGTGATTGCCCCCAATGGGGAGAACGGCTTCTGGCTGGACGGCATCTCCACAGGGCATAAATTCTGTACCCTGCTGGGCGAAGAGATGCCGGACTATGTAAGCAAGACCTTCGGACTGGCGAAAGGCCCGGAGGACACCTACATCCTGGGGCTGTCCATGGGCGGCTTTGGCGCGCTGCACACAGGGCTTGCATACCCCCACCGCTTCGGCAAGATTGGAGCCATGTCCTCCGCGCTCATCGTCCATGAGGTGGCCGGGATGACGCCCGGCAAGGGGAACGAGGTGGCGAACTACGAGTATTACCGGGAATGCTTCGGCCAGCCGGATCAGGTGCTGGAGAGCGACAACAATCCGGAGACCCTCGTGGACAAGCTCCTGTCGGAAGACAAAAAGCTTCCGGAGATCTATATGAGCTGCGGCACGGAGGATTTCCTGCTTGAGAACAACCGGGAATTCCACCGCTTCCTGGAGAGCAGGCATGTGCCCCATGAATATCTCGAGAGCAAGGGGACTCATGACATGCAGTTCTGGAGCGAGTACACGGAGAAAATCGTGAAGTGGATGTTCGATTCCCAGTAATCTCCTATTGCATCCCAAACGCACGTTTCCTATAATGCTGTATCAAGGAGGTGAACGTGCGTTTGGAAAATATCATTTTTCATATCGATGTGAACTCAGCCTTCCTCTCCTGGGAGGCTGTTTATCGTCTGGCCCACGGCGCTTTCACGGAAACAGCTGGCCAGCCGGCCGGCTGCCACATGGCGTACAGGGGCGGCGGCATGGACCTGCGGGAAGTCCCTTCCGCGGTAGGCGGGGACGTGACGAAGCGCCACGGCATCATACTGGCCAAATCCATCCCCGCGAAGAAATACGGCATCCGAACCGGGGAGACCATCCTGGAGGCCAGGCGGAAGTGCCCGAACCTCCTGCTGGTGCCGCCAAACTATGACCTGTACCAGGCATGCTCCGCAGCCTTTCTGGACATCCTGGGGGAGTATTCGGATACGGTAGAGCCCTACAGCATCGACGAGGCCTTTGTGGACATGACTACAACCTGTCATCTGTTCGGCACCTCCGTGGAAACCGCCACCCTGATCAAGGACAGGATTCGGGAGGAGCTGGGCTTCACCGTGAACATCGGCATATCCCACAGCAAGCTCCTGGCCAAGATGGCTTCCGACTTCCGCAAGCCGGACTGCGTCCACACCCTGTACCGGGAGGAAATCCCGGGGAAGATGTGGCCCCTGCCCGTGTCGGATCTGTTCTTCGTAGGCCCTGCCACGGCAAAGAAGCTGTTCTCCATGGGGCTTTCCACCATCGGGGACCTGGCGGCCGCCGACCCCGCATGGCTGAAGGCCGTCCTGAAGAAGCAGGGGGAGACCCTCTGGGGCTTTGCAAACGGCATAGACCTGTCCCCGGTGCTGGCATCTCCCGCCCCCAACAAGGGCTATGGGAACAGCACCACCACGCCCTTCGACGTGACGGACACAGAGACGGCGGACCTGGTGCTGCTGGCCCTTTCGGAGACGCTGGGGAGCCGCCTGCGGGCGGACGGGGCGAAAATCGGGGTGGTCTCCGTGGGCATCCGGTATGCGGACCTGTCCTATTTCTCCCACCAGAGGGCCCTGGCCTCCCCCACTGACCTGACCCTGGAAATCTATCACGCCGCAAGGGAGCTTTTCCCAGAGCTTTGGGACGGCAGGCCCATCCGCCATCTGGGGGTGCACACCGGCGGGGCCAGGTACGGAGCCTGCGGCAGGCAGATGAGCCTTTTTGACGAAATCGACTATGAGAAGCTGGCTGTCATGGACAGGACGGTGGACGCCCTGCGGCAGCGGTTCGGCACAGACATCGTAAAGCGGGCCGCGTTCCTGGACCAGCCTGTCAGCCACATGTGCGGGGGCGTCCCGGACGGGACAGCCCCGCACCAGTCGGTCAATTGTCCTTGACAGCAGAACGCATTTTCCGTTGTGTGTGCGGCCAAGAGCGGCACTGACGCCCCGGACGGCATGACGGGAAGCTATTGGTACGCGCGTCGAAGCGCGCATAGGAGTATAAAAATGGCATTTGGAATAGCGGCAGATGCCGGCGCTATGGCCGGCAAGATGGAAAACGGCCTCCTCCGAGGCACACAGCGGGAAGTCGCCTGCGAATGCTGGTGCACCAGCACCGGAAAGATAACGCCGTTGATGATTAAATTAAAAGACGAAGAGGGACAGATACAGACCATCCGGGACATCACGGTGCATACCCAGGCCAAAAAGCGGTATGCCGGGATACCGTCCATGGAATATGACTGTACCCTTGTAATCAGGGATAGGTGCATCCGCGCCTGGCTGATTTTCTTCCAGACGCAGGGGCGTTGGGTGCTGAATTTCCGGTAGGGATATTCCCAGTAGGGAAATGGGGATAGCCCCTACAGGGGGATGGGTATCAGCCCATGGCTTCGACCCTCTTCCGGAACATGAGATAATAGCAGTTCAGCTCGAAGTCGCTGCACTCCCGCCTGGATTCCGGCAGACAGCGCAGGAGCTTCTCCCGCACTGCCCCATCCTGCAGTTCCGGGCGCAGCTCCTTTTGGATTCCGTTCTGCAAAAAGAAAATCCCGATTTCCTCCATGGCTCTGTCTAATTTTCGTTTTTCCACAACAAAATCCATGTTATATCGCGTCTCCGTCTCCCATTCGCTGAGCATTTCGGAGTGGTCGTCAATCCAGTCTGTTATGGCCAGACTCGCGCCGTTGTCTGTAATCATGGATAACAATTTTGTAATCTTGTGGGTGTTGGGCACCGTAACGCCTACGCACTCCAAAGCACCTTTCAGGACTTTCTCCACCGCCTGCTGCAGATGATAGGCCGCGTTATTTAAAATCATCTCGTCATCCCACTGGGTCTCCCACAGCTTTTTCGCAGTCTCGAAATCCAGCCTTGCGCTTCGAAACAGCCGCACATCGCACATAGTGTCACCTCTCAAACAACAATAATCCTTTGGCTTCTATCTCACGGTACAGGGCAGACTCCGGCGGCAGGTTCGTGATAATGTCCACCTCGCATCCCACCTCCGGCAAGGGCTCTAACCTTTTCCCTTTCTCATACTTTTCCAGATAAAGGTCGATATCGCTGTAGCTGCTGCAATCCGAACTTCCTTCCAGATAACCTTGATC
>CAMTBF010000335.1 GCA_947068385.1 uncultured Lachnospiraceae bacterium | reverse complement strand
TCACCACCCTTTTCACGGCTCTTGCGAATGACATTTACCTTGATCTGTCCGGGATATTCCAGTTCAGCTTCAATCTGCTTGGAGATATCGCGCGCCAACAGGACCATATCGGTATCCGTAATCTGTTCCGGAACTACCATTACACGGACTTCCCGGCCTGCCTGAATAGCAAAAGACTTGTCTACACCTTTGAAATTGTTTGTGATTTCCTCTAATTTTGTCAGCCTGCTGGTATAGGTCTCCAGCGTCTCCCTCCTTGCCCCCGGTCTTGCGGCGGATATCGTGTCTGCAGCCTGTACGATACACGCGATCAGGGTAGTGGGCTCCACGTCGCCATGGTGGGATTCCACCGCATTGACGACTGTGGCGTTCTCCTTGTACTTCCGGCAGAGCTCTACGCCCAGCTGGATATGGGAGCCTTCCATCTCATGATCCACGGACTTGCCGATGTCATGGAGCAGTCCGGCGCGCTTTGCGATGCGGACGTCCAGTCCCAGCTCCGCCGCCAGCAGCCCTGACAGCTGCGCCACCTCGATGGAATGCTTCAATGCATTCTGGCCATAGCTTGTCCTGAACTTCATCTTGCCCAACAGCCTGACCAGCTCGGGATGGATGCCATGCACGCCTACCTCCAGCGTGGCGGCCTCTCCCTCCTCCTTAATCATGATCTCCACTTCTTTCTGCGCCTTCTCCACCATCTCCTCGATCCTGGCGGGATGGATGCGTCCATCTACGATCAGCTTTTCCAGCGCAATCCTGGCCACCTCCCGGCGGATGGGGTCGAATCCTGACAGGATCACCGCTTCCGGCGTGTCGTCGATGATCAGATCGACGCCGGTCATGGTCTCCAGGGTGCGGATGTTGCGCCCCTCCCGTCCGATGATCCTTCCCTTCATCTCATCGTTGGGCAGCTGTACGACGGAAATCGTGGTCTCAGAGACATGGTCTGCAGCACATCTCTGGATAGCTGACACCACGTATTCCCTCGCCTTCTTGTCTGCTTCCTCTTTGGCCCGACTCTCCATTTCCTTGATTATCACGGCCGATTCATGCTTCACTTCATCTTCAACAATTTTCAATAAGTAGTCTTTTGCCTGTTCAGAGGTCAATCCGGAAATTCGTTCCAGTTCCTGCACTCGCTGCTCGTTCAGTTTCGAGACCTCGACCTTGATCTTGTTCAGGTTCTCTTCCTTGGCGGCCAGGCTTGTCTCTCGCCGCTCCAGGGATTCGGTCTTCTTGTCGATGTTCTCTTCCTTCTGCTGGATCCTCCGCTCCGAGCGCTGTACCTCCGCCCGGCGTTCCTTGATTTCCTTGTCCAGTTCGTTCTTGGTCCGAATGGACTCTTCCTTCACCTCAAGCAGCGCCTCACGCTTCTTGGATTCCGCATCCTTGAGAGCTTCATCGATAATCTCCCTCGCCTTGTCCTGCGCATTGCCGATGGTGGCTTCCGTGGTCTTCTTGTGGTAATTGGAGACTACGAACGCCGTCACCACTGCGGTCACTGCTGCAGAGACAACGATAGTGATTATAATCTCAAGCATTACAGGAGCACCTCCTATTCCGTTTTCATTGTACATTTCGCCGCGCGGCCGATTCCCGGCCCCGTAGCTTTAGAATGTATGTACAACATTCTAACAAGCAATTTACAACAAATTCAATTCTAACCGCAAATCGGTCTAATGTCAAGCATAAGTCTACATATTTTATAAAACATTCTCTGAAAATCAGGAAGCATTCTTGTAGCATTTGCACAAACCCGCGGCAATACTGGCTTTTCCGGGATCTGCGCTAAAAAGGCGAATCCGCCTCTTCAGTCGTATGGCTCCTCCGACCGCAGGGCCCTCCTCACCTGCTCGGGGGCAAAGCCCTTCCGCATCAGGTACCCGTACATCCTCCGGCGCTCCTTCGGCTGGGCCTCCTCCGGGTCGAAGCCCTTTTTCGCCAGAAGGGCCTGTATCATGGCCTGCTCGTCCTGGCTTCCGCCCTCCGCCTCGAAACCGGCCCAGGCCCTCTCCAGCGTGTCCCTGTCGATCCCCCTGCCCAGCAGGTCGTTCTCTATCCGCCTGCGGCTCCTGTCCTGTATATGGCCCCGGATGAAGTTCTCGGCGTAGCGCAGGTCGTCCGTATAATGGAAGCCCTGCACATAGCCCAGGGCCTCCTCTATGGTCTCCTGGGGATAGCCTCCCTCCCTCAGCTTGTCACGAAGCTGCTTTACGGTGTAGTCCCGGTTCTTCAAAAGGTTCATGGCCCGCAGCTTCGCCCGCTTGGGCAGAATCTCCTCCCGGATGGCCCGCAGCGCCTCCTCCTCGATCTCCTCGCCCTGGCGGATGCGGAGCCTGCGCAGCTCGCCCCTGTATAATACGAAGGTGAATTCCTCGTCCGTGGATATCCTCATCCGGGATCTGGAGACCTCCGCAATCTCTGTCACTCTCATAACCGCTCCTGCATGGGGGCCGCTTTACAGGGCCTCGGACTGCCCGTCCTCCGCGGCGGGCTCCCTGTCCGTGGAGGATTCCTTATCCGTGTCGCCCTCCGCGGCCTTTGCCTCCGCCTTGGCGGCTGCAGCCGCCCGGCCATTGGCCCGGCCGCCCCGGCCCTTAGCCTCTGTCTTCGCCGTGTCCTTGCCCGCTGCTTCCTTCCCCGGCGCGTCCGCTTCCGCAGCCTCCCCGCCGCCGAAGCCGTAGTGGGCCCGGACCTTGTCCTCGATGGCCTTGCAGGCCTCCGGATTGTCCCGCAGGTACTGCTTCGCGTTCTCCCGGCCCTGGCCTATCTTATTCCCGTCGTAAGCGTACCAGGCACCGGACTTCACCACGATGTTCAGGTTCGCCGCCAGGTCCAGGATGTCCCCCTCCTTGGAGATGCCCTTGCCGAACATGATGTCGAACTCCGCCTCCTTGAAGGGAGGGGCCACCTTGTTCTTCACCACCTTGACCCGGGTGTGGTTGCCTATCACCTCGCCGCCCTGCTTCAGGGCCTCCACCCGCCGCACGTCCAGTCGGACGGAGGCGTAGAACTTCAGGGCCCGGCCGCCGGTGGTGGTCTCCGGGTTGCCGAACATGACGCCTATCTTCTCCCTGAGCTGGTTGATGAATATCACCGAGCAGTTGGACTTGCTGATGACGGAGGTGAGCTTGCGCAGGGCCTGGGACATGAGCCTGGCCTGCAGGCCCACATGGCTCTCGCCCATGTCGCCGTCTATCTCGGACTTGGGCACCAGCGCCGCCACGGAGTCCACCACCACGATGTCGATGGCCCCGGAGCGCACCATGGTCTCCGCGATCTCCAGCGCCTGCTCCCCGTTGTCGGGCTGGGAGATATAGAGGTTGTCGATGTCCACGCCGATGTTCTTGGCATAGACGGGATCCAGGGCGTGCTCCGCGTCGATGAATCCCGCTATGCCGCCCCTCTTCTGTACCTCGGCGATCATATGCAGGGTCACCGTGGTCTTGCCGCTGGATTCCGGGCCGTATATCTCCACGATCCTCCCCTTGGGGATCCCTCCCAGCCCAAGGGCTATGTCAAGGCTTAAGGAGCCTGTGGGGACTGTCTCCACGTTCATCCGGGAGGAGGGGTCGCCCAGCTTCATCACCGCGCCCTTGCCGAACTGCTTCTCGATCTGGCCGATGGCCGCGTCCAATGCTTTTAATTTCTCTTCTCTTTCCATACTGGAATCTCCTTTTTCTACAAGAACAAATGTTCTCTATTCATAGGATAAAACATTCGTTCGCATTTGTCAACTACATTTTACCTTATTTCAAGTACCTTAAAACTCCCTCAAAGGCATCCCACCCCCCTGTCTGGAAATTCTCTCTGAAACATATGGCGAAGCCGCCGGAATCCAAGAATGATACTGACATACAAAAACATCAGATATTGATTCAGACAGGTATATCTTACCACAGACAGCCCCGGGTAGCAACCGGAAAATGCCCCAAATCAAAAAAAGCCAAAGAAAAAAGGAGTCAGGACTCCTTTTTTCCGAATGTCACCTTGCTGAAATATTCCAGCACGCAGCTGCGGGTCAGGGTCAGCGCCGCGGACACCGCGGATTCCCTTATCTTGTCCCGGTTGCCGGAGAACTGGCATTTCTTCACCGTGGTCTTGCCCTTCACGTAGCAGGCGATGTACACCAGGCCCACCGGCTTCTCCGGCGTGCCGCCGTCCGGCCCGGCGATGCCGGTGATGGCCACCGCCACGTCCGCCTTGCTCTCTAAGGCCGCGCCCTTCGCCATCTCCTCCGCGGTCTTCTCGCTGACCGCGCCGTGCTTCTGCAGGGTGCTCTTCTTCACCCCCAGGAAGCGCCTCTTGGCCTTGTTGGAATAGGTGACCATGCCGAACTTGTACACCTCCGAGATGCCCGGCACGTTCACCAGCCTGGCGGAGAGCAGCCCTCCCGTGCAGGACTCGGCGCAGGTGATGGTCAGGGCGTTGGCCAGCAGGAGGTCCGCCACGGACTTCTCCAGGGTCACCGCCTCCTCGGTGGTGTACACATGGTTGCCGAACCTGGCCTTCAG
>CAMTBF010000334.1 GCA_947068385.1 uncultured Lachnospiraceae bacterium | reverse complement strand
TACATCATTGGGCTTTATCGAGATTACGGGCGTGGTCGCCGCCGTCGATGCCTTGGACATCATGTGCAAGACATCCGGCGTGGAGCTGGCCACATGGGAGAGGAAGCTGGGCGGCAGGCTGGTCACCATCATCGTCAGGGGCGATGTGGCGTCCGTCACAGAGGCCGTGGAGACCGCGGCGGCCAAGGCGATCAAAAAGCCTGTGGCCAGCGGCGTCATCGCCAATCCCCACGAAGAGATCATCAGACTCGTGAACCTGAGCGCAAGCCGGTTCATGAACAAAGAGGCGCAGGCCAGCGGCCTTGACGCAAGGACGATTCAGGAAGTATAATGAAAATCAGGAGGACAAAACTATGGCACAGGAAGCATTAGGAATGGTGGAGACAAGAGGTCTGGTAGCTGCGATCGAGGCGGCTGACGCGATGTGCAAGGCTGCGAACGTCAGCCTGGTAGGCACCGAGAAGATCGGTTCCGGACTGGTGACCGTGATGGTACGCGGCGATGTAGGGGCCGTGAAATCTTCCGTAGAGGCAGGCGCATCCAGCGCATCCAAGCTGGGCGAGCTGGTAGCTACCCACGTCATCCCCAGGCCCCACAACGATGTGGAGATGATTCTTCCCAAGACGAAATAAGGAGTCCCCGGAGGGCTGCCTGCGGGCGGCCCCGGCGGCTGCCGTTTCACAGGAGGGGACTGAAATCGCTTCCTGTGGAGATTGGAGGAGAATATGGAACAACAGACCGTTGAAATGATTACCCAGATGGTGCTGCAGACCATCACCAGGATGGAGCAGAAAAGCGGCGGCTATCAGGTGCCGGTGGGCGTGTCCGCCAGGCATATCCACCTGACCCAGGAGCACGTGGAGGCCCTCTTCGGCCAGGGCTACCACCTGACCAAGAAGAAGGACCTGATGGGCGGGCAGTACGCCTGCAACGAGACGGTGACCGTGGTGGGAATCAAGCTCCGGGCCATCGAGAACGTGCGGGTCCTGGGCCCTGTCAGGAAGGCCTCCCAGCTGGAGATATCCGCCACGGATGCCATGAAGCTGGGCGTGGCGGCTCCCATCAGGGAGTCCGGCAACGTGGCCGGAAGCGCCCCCATAGCCGTGGTGGGCCCCAAAGGCGTCATCTACCTGCAGGAGGGCTGCATCATCGCCATGCGCCACATCCATATGGCACCGGCCGACGCCATGGCCGCGGGCGTGGCGGACGGCGACATCGTCTCCGTGAAAGCGGACAATGAGCGGGGCACCGTGTTCAATCAGGTGAAGATCCGCGTGAACGAAAGCTTCACCCTGGAGATGCACATCGACACGGACGAAGCCAACGCCAGCAAGATAAAGACAGGCGACATGGTGACCATCATCAAGTGATAAATTCCGCTGCTGTCACAAGGTGCCGGGCGTTCCATAATTGCACGGGACGCCATACACGGCTTGACGGAATAGAAAACCTTCGCGGACGGCCCCGACAGATACCTTCCTAAAACATATGGGCCGGACATATGAGCCGGAGGTTTTGACAGCGTGGCAGCAGCATTCAGACAGATGGGGGCGGCAGGGCGGGAACCCGCTTTGTCCTCTCCATCTGTCCTATCACCCCAGCTTAAGCCGGGAGCCGATTGACGTGCAGAGCAAAGTAAGGAGAGAGTGGGATGGTCGTAGGCAAAGTGGTGGGGAGCATCGTCTCTACCAGAAAGAGCGAGAACCTGATAGGAAATAAATTCATGATTATCGAGCCGCTTCAGGAGATGGCCGCAGGAGCCGCCCGCTTCGTGGCAATCGACAATATCGGCGCCGGCATCGGAGAGACCGTGCTGGTGGCCACCGGAAGCGCGGCCCGGGTAGGCATGGAGAACGCGCCGGTGGACGCGGCGATTGTGGGCATCGTAGACGAATAAGGATTGAGAGAGGCATTTTTATGGAAATGCAGGCTTTGAAACGGGCTTTGCAGGAGAACGGAATCGTCGGCGCCGGCGGCGCAGGCTTCCCCACCTATGCAAAGCTGGACGAAAGGGCGGAGGTCATCCTGATGAACTGCGCCGAATGCGAGCCGCTTCTAAAGCTCCACAGACAGCTTCTGGAGCAGCGCGCGGAAGAGATCCTGAGAACCTTTGACGGCATAGCCCGGACTGTGGGGGCGGAGGAGGCCGTCATCGGCATTAAAAGAGAATACAAGGCCGCCGTAAAGGCGATTGAGACATACATAGACGCATATCCGAATATGCGCATACAGCTTTTGGATAGCGTGTATCCCATGGGGGACGAGGTGGTGCTCATCTATGAGGCCACGGGGCGGGTGATCCGGCCCGGCGGGCTCCCCATCGAGGAAGGCGTGGCCGTCTTCAATGTGGAGACCGTTTACAATGCATACCGGGCCCTGGAGCGCCAGACCCCGGTGATAGACAAGCTGGTCAGCGTGGTGGGGGAGGTGGAGCGTCCCATCACCCTGCGGGTGCCCATCGGCGCGTCCATCGGGGACACCGTGGCATATGCGGGAGGAATCACGGCAAAGGAACCCGCCTATCTGGTGGGCGGGCCTATGATGGGGAACCTGGCCACGGACAGCGACGTGGTGACCAAGACCACCAACGCCATCATCGTGCTGGACAAGAGCCACACCCTGATACAGCGCAAGAACAGGAACGCGGCCATCGACCTGAAGCGGGCGGCCTCTTCCTGCTGCCAGTGCGAGACATGCACCAGCCTCTGCCCCCGCCATGCCCTGGGGCATCCCATCGAGCCCCATAAATTCATGCGCAGCGCGGCAAACAAGGACTTCCAGGACACGAATGTGTTCCTGAACACGTTTTTCTGCAGCTCCTGCGGGCTGTGCGAGAACTTCTCCTGCCCTCAGGGCCTTTCCCCCAGGAGCCTGATCGCGGACTACAAGCTGGGCCTGCGGAAGGCCGGCGTGAAGCCCCCCGCGGACGTAAAGCCCTCTCCCGTGAAGAAGAGCCGGGAATACCGCAAAGCCCCCGAGGAGAGGCTGGAGGCCAGGCTGGGCCTGTCGAAGTACAATGTGGACGCGCCCCTGCAGCCGGACGATTCCTGGAAGGGGGAGCAGCACATCCACAAGGTGAAGATTCTGCTCAGTCAGCACATCGGCGCTCCCGCAGTCCCCATCGTGGAAAAGGGCGACCAGGTAAGCTGCGGCCAGTGCATCGCGAAGCCCGCCCAGGGCCTGAGCGTAGGGATCCATGCCTCTGTGGACGGCAGGGTGCAGGAGGTCACAGATAAATATATCGTGATCGTCCGTGGGCAATAAGGAAATAAAACGGAATTAGGAGGGAATGCCTTATGGGTAGGGCTTTGGGAATGATAGAATTCAAGACGGTCTCCGCAGGCGTGACGGCCGCGGACGCCATGGTGAAGACGGCTGCCGTAGAACTGGTGGAGGCGCAGACCGTCTGCCCCGGCAAATACATCGCCCTGATTACGGGGGATTTGAGCGCAGTGGACGCGGCGGTGGACACGGCCAGGGTGCAGTACGGGGAGCAGCTCATAGACAGCTTCGTGCTGGGCAACCCCCACGAGGGAATCTTCCCCGCCATATACGGCACCACCCATATCGAGCACATCAGTTCCCTGGGAATCCTGGAGACCTTCGATGCCGCGGCCATCATCGTAGCGGCGGACGTGGCGGCCAAGACCGCGGAGGTGGAGCTGATAGAGCTGCGCATCGCAAAGGGCATGTGCGGCAAGTCCTATGTGTTCCTCTGCGGTGAGGTATCCGCCGTGGAGGCGGCCATCTCCAGAGCAAAAGCCAGCGTAGCCGAGACCGGCATGTACCTGGACTCCACGGTCATCGCCCATCCCGACCCGCAGATCTGCAAGTCGATTCTGTAAAGGAGGCCTATAAAGAGATATAAGTATATAAAAGTCTACATGGATTTAATATTTAAGATAGGCTTCTGCTAGAAATGTTCTGTGGAAAAACCCTCCGGTGCGAGCCGGAGGCTTTTTCCACAAGGGAAGAGAAAAATACAGGGCTCTTAATAAAACTTTATTTTTTTGATTATATTTTTTCCTATCTTGTCATCTCTTACTTACGACTGTAGGCATATTCTTTTTGGGTCAGGTTCAACGCTTTCCGCAATTCGCGAATTCGAGTGTTCATCGGCATTTATTTCCTTACTTATTTAACCCTTAGTCTCCCTTTTCTCTTGCAGCTTGTGAACTACATTGGCATATTCAGACAAAATGCGCAAAGCCCCCTCCCGGGAAAACTTGTCCATGGAGTTGATGGTTTCTGCAATAGCATCCATTTCAAAGCCATTTCCTTTTCCCCGAACGAAATAATCTGCGGACACATTCATGGTAGTACAGATTTTGTATAAAGTTTTGGAGGTGACTCCTTTTTTGCCGCTTTCCACCGCAGCCAGAAAGCTTTCTGACAGATCGCATTTTTCGCTGAACTGGGCCTGAGTCATATGATAAGCCTCGCGGATTTCCCGAATCCGCAATCCTACAGTCAGATTGAAGTCTTTATCAATTTCCATATCATCACCAATCTTTCC
>CAMTBF010000333.1 GCA_947068385.1 uncultured Lachnospiraceae bacterium | reverse complement strand
AATATCAGAAGTTGTAGTTATTTGCGCTGAATAACTTTTGCTCATATTGCCTAATCTGTTCCATTCCCCTATAATAGATGGATAAAGACATGTGGGGTTTTGGATTGGCGAGGTGGTTTGATGGCTCAGTATGATGTGGAGATATTTCAGAAGGATCTTGAGGCGTTCGGCATCCTCCTGTCCGAGGAGCAGATGGGGCAGTTCCTCCGGTATTATGAGCTGCTGCTGGACTGGAACGGCAGGATGAACCTGACGGCCATTACAGGATATCAGGAGGTACTGAAGAAGCATTTCGTGGACAGCCTGTCTTTGGTGAAGGTGTGCAGGCCGGGAAGGGGGGATGCCCTGATTGATGTGGGGACAGGGGCGGGATTTCCGGGGCTGGCCCTGAAGATCGCCTTCCCCGGCCTGAAGGTCACGCTGCTGGATTCCCTGAACAAGAGGATCCAGTTCCTGAACGCGGCCATAGAGGAGCTTGGGCTCGACGATGTGGAGGCAGTGCATGGCAGGGCGGAGGATCACGCTGCGCCCGGCAGAGGGAGGGAGGGCTTCGATCTCTGTGTGTCCCGGGCGGTGGCGAACCTCTCCACCCTGTCGGAGTACTGTCTCCCCTTTGTGAAAAAGGGAGGATTGTTCATTGCCTACAAATCCGAGAAGGGCGTAGAGGAAGTGGCCGATGCCCGGAGGGCCATGGCCGTGCTGGGGGGCAGGTTGAGGGAGAGCGTGGAATTCACCCTGCCGGATTCGGATATCCGCCGGAACCTGGTAGTGGTGGAAAAGGTGCAGAAGACGCCGGCAAAATATCCCAGGAAGGCCGGACTTCCCTCCAAGGAGCCTATCCGGGGGACAGAGGGAAAGCGGGGTGCGTCATGAAGAAGGAAGATTACCAGGCCCTGCAGGAGATGCTGAAGGAATTCCGGGAGGAGGCCGCAGGGCTTCAGGTGCGGATAGAAGAGCATGAGGGGCGCGTGAAGGAGGCGGAGCTGCATCTGAAGGCCATACAGGACTCGGAGCCTGAGGACAGGAAGGTATTCTCCCCCAGAAGGGTGGAGGTATTATATAAAGAAGAGATAGAGCGGATAAAGGAGCAGAAAGCCCTCCATGAGGAGCAGATACGGCGGCTGGGCGGCGAGAGGGATGTGATAGGGAGGCGGATTTCCAGGCTGGAGGCTGTCTGCCGCCATCAGAGGGACCGCGCCAGGAGCAGGCGCGACGCCTCTGTGACGGATCTGGAGAAGATCATCGGCAGAATCGAGAGCAGCAGCGGGTACATAGACAGGAACCCCGTCCAGGCCAGGCAGGAGCTGGCCATCATCACAAAATCCTTAAGAGAACTTGTGGACAGGATGCGGGAGGGGGAGAAGCCTTAGTCCCTGATGCCGTCAACGGCGGGCAGGAAGCTCAGGCAGCTTTTCTGCATCCTTCCGGGAATCAGCCGGGTGCCGTCCGTGTACCCTTCTTCCCTTCCTGCCAGCTCTTTGATGAGGAGCCCGCGCAGGTAGGCGATCCGCTCCTGGCAGTCGGGATCCGCAATCGCGTCATGGAGTTCCTTCGGATCCGAATCCAGCCGGAAATACTGTTCCCTTCCGGATTCCATGAACCAGCAGTACTTGTCCTGCTTCGTGACGATGTACTGGTTGCCGATGTCGCCGCCGCTGTGCTCCCCGTGGAGGTATTCCCGATGGTTCTCCGTAAGCAGGGAGAGGCCGTCGATTCCCTCCGGCTGTTTCTCTCCCGCCAGCTCCACCAGAGTAGGCAGGATGTCCCGAAGCTCCGCCAGCCTGGTGCACACCGTCCCGGGTACCATGCCCGGCGCGTTGGCGATGATCAGGGGGATGTGGATGCTTCCCTGATAAGGGCGGGTCTTTCGGAAGGTGTGGTGGTCCCCCAGAAGCTCTCCATGGTCTGACACAAATAAAATAACGGTATTTTGATAAGAACCATCGTCCTTCAGGGCGTCTACCAGCCTTCCTATCTGATTGTCCAGATGGGTGATGCAGGCATAATATCCGATCTGCGCCTGGCGCATGAGCTCCGGATCCATGGATCCCGTATCGGCATCGCTGCGCCTGCCCAGCCGCTGCAGCCGCTTCTCGTCCGCCCAGTCGCCGATGGCGGGAGGCGTCAGGTCCCGATCGCGGTAGAGGTCGAAAAAGTACCGGGGCGCGTCAAAGGGCGGATGGGGCCTGAGATAGGAAGCCATCAGGAAAAAGGGGCGGGAGCGGTCCCTGCGGCGGAGGAAATCGATGGATCTGTCCGTGACCCAGTTGGTGGGGTGGAGCCTTTCCTCATACATCCAGGGCCTGGCGGTGAAGGAATTGCACTCCAGCCCTTCGTCCGTCACATCCCTGTCGATGCCGATCTGGGTCTTCAGCCAGTAGAAATAGTCGTCGGCGATTCGTTGGTTTTCCGCGTAGGGCACGTTGGCGCTCCGATAGGCATGGAGGTAGCCGTCGTGGAGCTCTATATTGTGGAAGCCCATGAGGTTCCGCAGGGGATGGACATGCATCTTCCCCACGCATTGGGTGTAATAGCCGGCTTTCGACAGCTCTCCGGCCATGGTGACCGGATATTCCCAGGGGACTCTGTCCATATAGCCTACCCGGCCGTGATGCTCCTGGGACAGGCCGGTGTGCAGGGCGCAGCGGGCGGGGATGCAGCTCGGGCAGGCGGAATAGGCATTGACGTAGCGCGTTCCCAGGGATGCCAGGTGGTCCAGGTAGGGCGTCTTTACATCGGGATGGCCTGCAATCCCCAGACAGTCGCCGCGCATCTGGTCGGTCATGATGAGCAGGATGTTTGGCTGTTCCTTTTGGTTTTTCTTTTCCATAGGTTTTTCCTTTCTGTCATTTTTGGGTGGAATCTATATGCTTTCAGTATACAGAAAAAATCGGGAGTACGCAAGGAGGTATTGACATGAAGATTTTGAATTTCGGTTCCCTGAACCTGGACTATGTCTATCAGGTGGAGCATTTCGTGCAGCCCGGGGAGACCCTGAGCGCCCTGTCCCAAAGCGTCAATTGCGGGGGAAAGGGACTGAACCAATCCATAGCGCTGGCAAAGGCCGGGGCGGAGGTGTACCATGCCGGATGCATCGGGGCAGGAGGAGAGAGGCTGGCCAGAGAGCTCGCGGAGAACGGCGTGGACATCTCCTGTCTGGCCACAGTGGAGGGCATACAGGGAAATGCCATGATACAGGTGGACAGGAACGGCGAGAACTGCATCCTTCTGTTCGGCGGCTCCAATCGTGATATCACGCCACGGATGGTGAAGGAGGTCATGGGGAGGTTTGAGCCGGGAGATTATCTGGTGCTGCAGAATGAGGTGAGCTGCCTGCCGGAGATGGTGGCGGAGGCAAAGGCCCGTGGCATGAAGGTGGTGCTGAATCCCTCCCCTTTTGAGGAGAGCCTGCTGAAGCTGGATTTCGATGCCATCTCCTGGCTTCTGGTGAACGAGGTGGAGGCGGAGCAGATTTCCGGACAGAAGGATCCGGACGCGGCCTGGCAGCTCATCCATGGAAGGCATCCCGGCCTGAGCATGGTGGTCACATTGGGGAAGGAGGGCGCGGTATGCTACACGCCGGAGGGAAGGACGGAGCAGGAGGCATATCCTTCCTCTGTGGTAGATACAACGGCGGCGGGAGATACCTTTACCGGGTATTTCCTTACCACCCTGACAGAGGGGATGGAAATCGGCGAATGCATGCGGCGGGCGTCCAAGGCGGCCTCCATCAGCGTCTCACGGGCCGGGGCGGCAGTGTCCATTCCCGGGCGGCAGGAGGTGGAGAAGGCTTTGGAGGAGATTTGAGGAGGTGTGGGGATGGTATATCATGAGGATGAAATCTGTCTGATCAGGAATCTTGAAAAGGGCGATATCGGGGAAATCTCACGGGAGGAGCGTGCCCAGGGATGGCATGTCAGCGATGGGAAGTATGCGATGCGGTTAAAGGATCAGGAAGAGGGAAGATGCATTTCTCTTGTGGCGGAACATGAGGGCTCTGTGGCGGGGTATGTGAATCTTTATTTCCGTCCATTGGCAGGCCCCTTTGCTTCCCTGGGGTATCCGGAGATAGTGGATTTCGGGGTGCTGGAGAAGTACAGAAGGCGGGGGATTGGCACCAGGCTGATGGATGTTGCGGAGGAGATCGGTTTTCAATCCAGTCAGATCGTGTGCATCGGAGTGGGGCTGCACAGCGGGTATGGCAGTGCTCAGAGGATGTATGTGAAGAGAGGGTATATCCCGGATGGTTCGGGGGTGTGGTACCAGGATAAGGTCTGTGAACCTTATGGAGAATGCTGTAATGATGATGATTTGGTTCTATATTTTTCAAAGGAAAAATGTTTCACGTGAAACATTTTATGAGCAGAAGGAAAAGATACAAGATAATGTTTCACGTGAAACATGTAGCCCCAAGATATTGTAATCTATCTGTGAAACATTTATAGTGCTGTGAAACATGGAAAAGAAGAAATGAAAACAGGATTTTCGATGCCGCAGAATGTTTCACGTGAAACATTCTGCG
>CAMTBF010000332.1 GCA_947068385.1 uncultured Lachnospiraceae bacterium | reverse complement strand
AGGGCGAGACCACGGCCATGTACATCGCCAAGCTCATCAAGCCCACGGGCATCAGAGTGACCCGCATCGCCAGCGGCGTGCCGGTGGGCGGGGATCTGGAATACATCGATGAAGTGACGCTGCTGCGGGCGCTGGAAGGCCGGACGGAAGTGTGAGGGAAGCCCGCCGGAGGGGCCAATCTCGCGCGGCGCTATGCCTGCACCAGCGTGTTTGCGCGGAAATCCGCGCAGTGAGGAGGACGAATATGGCAGTTACAATCAGTTCTTTCGGAAAATATCCGGACGGGAGAGAAATCTCGCTCTATACCATGGAAAACGGCAATGGCATGCGGGTGTCGGTGGCCAACATAGGCGCGGCCCTGGTCCGGGTGGAGGTCCCCGACAGGGAGGGGCGCCTGGCGGACGTGGTGCTGGGCTTTGACCGGGCGGAGGACTACCTGGAAAACGGGTGCTTCTTCGGCGTGGTGATCGGCCCCAGCGCCAACAGGATCGGCAACGCCTCCTTTGACCTGGACGGCGCCACCTATCCCTTGAAGGCCAACGACGGGGCCAACAACCTCCACAGCGACAGAGAGCGGGGCTGGCACAAAGCTTTCTGGGAGGCCAGCCCGGGAGAAGACAGCGTCACCTTCCGCCTGGAGGACGCACCGGACAACATGGGCTTCCCCGGGACGAAGCGGGCGGAGGTCACCTACTCCCTGAACGATGAGAACGAGCTGCGGCTCCACTATCACGCCGTGAGCGACAGGAGGACGATCCTGAACCTGACCAACCATTCCTACTTCAACCTGGAGGGCCATGGCAGCGGCTCCATAGAGGGCCATGTCCTGTGGCTGGGCGCGTCCCGCTACACCCCGGCGGACGCAGGCTCCATCCCCACGGGAGAGATCGCCCCGGTGGACGGTACGCCCATGGACTTTACCGCCCCCAGGAGGGTGGGAGAGAGGATAGACGCCGATTTCCAGCAGCTCCGGTACGCGGGAGGATATGACCACAACTGGGCGATCGACGGATGGGACGGTACGCTGCGCCATTTCGCCACGGTGAAAGCGCCGGGAAGCGGCCGGACCATGGAAGCATACACCACCCTGCCCGGCGTCCAGTTCTACGCGGGCAACTTCATCGAGGAAGAGAGCGGGAAGCAGGGCGCCATCTACAGGCGACGGGGCGGGCTGTGCCTGGAGACCCAGTATTTCCCCGACTCCGTCAACAAGCCGCAGTTCCCCTCCTGCATCTTCGGCGGGGACAGGGAGTACGACTCCGTGACGGTCTACCGGTTCGGCCTGGGCTGACGCGCCGGAAGCCCCTGCAAAGATTGTCGAAGAGTTCTTGTCCCACCGCGACAAGGAACGCTAAAATACCTCGCATACCGATGCTATGATTAGTACAAACGGTATGGGAGGTGTTTTTTGTATGGAATTGCCCAAGAACATTACACAGATCGGAGAAACGAATCCTCATTGCAAGATATATGTGGAGGATTATGTCATTTCCTATATCAGGCAGCTGAATCAGTATGCCCGGGAAAAGGGGCTGGCAGTGGCGCTGTACGGTACGAAGAAGGAGGAGGGCGAGGTTACATATCTGTTCCTCTACGGGGCGTGCAAGCTGAACTTCCTCCAGCGGGAATGCCGCCATCTGTCCCAGGCGGTGTGCCAGGAGGTGGAGAAGCAGCGCAGGAAATATTTTTCCGACTACGTGTTCCTGGGCTACCGCCTGCTGGACGGGGAGATGGTGGAGGGGTTCCATATCTGCGAACAGGGCGTGTGCCGCTACGTGGAGGGCTACGCGCAGTTCTATGAGAAGAACGACCAGATGCTGGCCTTCATGCTGGACGACCGCCAGGGGGAGGCCAGGCCCGAGGAGGTGTCCCAGGAAAAGTACGACATGGTGAAGAAAAGGCAGGAGGAGCGCCGGGCCCTGTCGGAGGAAAAGGCGGGACATGCCCTCCGGAAAGGCGACCCAGCGAAAGGCCGCAGGCCCGCCATGCCGCTGCGGAACATGAAGCTGGCTGCCGCCGCCGCGTTCCTGCTCCTGTGCGGGGCGGGCTCTGCCACCATGGGAGGCGGACAGGGGCTGGACCGGCTGCAGGCGGACGTGAAGCAGCTGATGGAGGACATCACCCAGAAGCAGCTGCCCGACGCGGTGGAGGTGTCGGGCGGCAACGCCCAGGTGGGGACCATCGTAGCGGAGGACAAGCTGACGGACGCGATCCGAAAGGAGAACACGGCAGCAGGCACGGAAGGGGCACAGGGGCAGCAGCCCGGGGGTTCCGAACCGGCCCGGCCGGAGGAGGGCGGCCAGCCCGCCACGGCCCCGTCGGCGTCAGAGGGCGATGCCGGGCAGCCCACCCCGGAGCCCACCGAAGCCCCCACCCCGGAGCCCACCCAGCAGCCCACCCCGGAGCCCACCATACAGCCCACCCCGGAGCCTACCCAGGAACCGCCCACAGCTCCGGCCGGGGCCCCGGCTGCGGAGATGGTGGCCTATATCGTGCGCAAGGGGGATACCATGACGGACATCTGCATCCGGCAGTACGGCAGCGACGCCCGGGTGGCGGAAGTATGCGCCCTCAACAATATCGACAATCCGGATGACATCAAGGAAGGGGAAAAAATTTTTCTACCACAATGAGGATTTTATGGTATAATGTTGACCATATTCTTGGCAAAGAACGCCGAATGGCATAATTACCATGTGCGTTGCTGGGCACATGGTATAATGTTGACCATATTCTTGGCAAAGAACGCCGAATGGCATAATTACCATGTTGAAAGCCGGGAGGAACCATGGCAGACATCAGAAGCTACATGAAAGAGAAAGAAAAGCGAGAGAAACGGGAGAAGAAGCAGGCGGACTACAGGGAAAGAATCGCGCGCCACAAGCTGGCCTCCGTATACCGGGTCATCCTGATCTTGCTGCTCCTGGCGGCCTTCGCCGTTTTTCTGGTGGTACAATACAAACGGCGCACCTATACGGACTATGACACCATAGCCACCATCCCCAGGGAGTCCGTGAGCGGCGCCACGGACGTGAAGCTGGGGAGCGCCATCCTGACCTACAGCAAGGACGGCGCGCACTGCACGGATTCCAGGGGGAACGTGACCTGGAACCAGACCTTTGAGATCCAGGACGTGATACTGGCCAGGAACCGGGAGACCGTGGCCATAGGGGAATACAACGGAAGGAGCATCTACCTGGCGGACTCGGAAAAGCTGCTGGGGGAGATCGCCACGGCCATGCCCGTCCGCCAGCTGAGCGTATCCGAGAACGGGCATGTGACGGCGGTGCTGGCCGACACCGACATCACCTGGATCAACACCTATGACAGCAACGGCGAGATGATACGGGAGAGCAGGACGCATATGGACGATTCGGGATATCCCATGGCCCTCAGCCTCTCCCCCAACGGGGAGCTGCTCCTGGTGGCCTATGTCTATGTGGACGCGGGGGTCCTGAGGACGAAGATCGCCTTTTATAACTTCGGCCGGGTAGGCGAAAACTACAGCGACGGCCTGGTGAGCAGCTACGTGCTTACGGATACGGTAGTCCCCTACGTGGGCTTCCTGAACGACGACACCGCGTTTTCGGTGGGGGACAACAGGCTGACGATCTATTCCGGCGGATACGTGCCGGAGGAGGCGGCGGGCCATCTCTACGACAGGGAGATAAGGTCTGTCTTTTACGGCGACAGATACATCGGCCTGGTGTTCCTCTCCGACAACAACGAAAACAGGTATCAGCTGAAGGTCTACGATACGGAGTCCGGCAAAGCCAGGGATTTCTACTTCGACATGGACTATACGGACATCTTTTTCGGCAGGGACAATTTCGTGATATATAATGAAGCGGAATGCCAGATTGTGACCATGGGCGGGACGGAGAAGTTCCGGGGGAGCTTTTCCAAGACCGTGCGGCTGATGGCCCCTGTGGGGAATACATACAAATATATGCTGGTGACAGATGATTCTATCGATACCATACAATTAAAGTGACGGACGTCAAGAGGAGAGAGAGATGAACGAATGGAACCTGAACGTAATGCTGATAATCGCCGCGATCGCGGTCCTGATCAAAATGGTGGACGGATACCGGAAGGGAATGGTGAAGGAGGTCGTTTCCCTGGTCTCCCTGGTGGTGCTCAGCGTGGTGGCCGCCCTGCTGGCCTACGGGGTGAACAGCTATCATGACGGCAAGGTATTCAATGTGGTGGCGGTGGCTGTCCTGCTTATCCTGCTGCTGGTGGCCCACCATCTGCTGGGCCTTGTGTTCTTCTCGGCGAAGCTGGCCACGAAGCTGCCGGTGGTGCATTTCCTGGACAAGCTGCTGGGCATCGTGTTCGGGGCGTTCGAGGTGGTCCTGGTGCTGTGGACGCTCTATGCGCTCATGATGATGATGGACATAGGCGCCATCGGAGAGTTCATCCGGGAACACACCCAGGAGAGCCAGATCCTGAAATGGATATACGACCACAACTACCTGGCGAAGGGGATCGAGGGTTTCCGGACATACCTGGAGGGCAGAACCTGCGCGATCGATTTTAAGCCGT
>CAMTBF010000331.1 GCA_947068385.1 uncultured Lachnospiraceae bacterium | reverse complement strand
CAGCATGGCGTCCAGCACCGTCAGCGCCGTCATGCACTCCAGCACCACCACGGCCCTGGGCACGATGATCGGATCGTGCCGTCCCTTGATATGGACCTCAATCTCCTCGCCGTTCTGGTTCACCGTCCGCTGCCCCAGGAAGATGGAGGGGGTGGGCTTCACCCAGGCCCGCACCACCACAGCGTCCCCATCGCTGATGCCGCCCAGGATGCCGCCCGCATGGTTGGTGGTCTTTGTTACAGCTCCGTCTTCCATATGGAAGGCGTCATTGTTCTCGCTTCCCCGCCTGGCGGCCACCTGGATCCCGTCGCCGATCTCCACGGCCTTCACCGCGCCGATCGACATGACGGCCTTTGCCAGGTTGGCGTCCAGCTTCTCGAAGACAGGATCCCCTATCCCCGCGGGAAGCCCCTGCACGACGCACTCCATGCACCCGCCCACGGAATCCGTCTCCCGCTTTGCCTTCTCCAGGTATTCCACAGCCGCCGCGTCCGCCGCCGCGTCCGGCATGGCCGTGGGCGTGCGCAGGCTCACCTCCCTGTCGAAGCTGTCCATATCCGCCTCTATGGGGCCGATGGCCCGGGTGTAGGCCCACACCCGCACCCCAAGCTGCTCCAGGATCTTGCAGGCCACGGCCCCGGCCGCCACCCGCCCTACCGTCTCCCTGCCGGAGGAGCGCCCGCCGCCCCGGTAGTCCCGGAAGCCGTATTTTTCGTCAAAGGTATAGTCCGCGTGGCCCGGGCGGTAGTAGGAGGCTATCTCGCTGTAGTCCCTGGAGATCTGGGAGGTGTTGCGCACCGTCAGGGAGATGGGCGTGCCGGTGGTCCTGCCCTGGAACACGCCGGAGAGGATCTCCACCGCATCGTCCTCCTTCCTCTGGGTGGCGATGCTGCTGGAGCCCGGCTTGCGCCTGTCCAGATACCGCTGGATGTCCCCCTCCTCCAGGGCCAATCCCGCCGGGCAGCCGTCAATGACTGCCCCCAGGGCCTTTCCATGGGATTCCCCCCATGTGGTTATCTTGAAAATCGTGCCAAATGTGGATCCGGCCATGTCCCTTCCCGTCCTTTCCCTCAAGAAAAATGGGCTGCCGCTTCAAGCAACCCATCCAATGCTATAATCTATGGAATGTAATGCAGTTGGGCACGTCCACCTTGATGGGCGGCCCGTTCATGATCATGGTCCCCTGCTCCACGTTTACATGGAAGAAAGTCATGCTGTTGGACTCATGGTTCAGGGATACCAGGAACTTATTGTTGGGGAACAGGCTGGCGTCCTTCGGATACTCGCCCCCCACGGGCAGCTCGAAGATCTCCCGCAGATGCCCCGTCGCCTCGTCCACCTCGTACAGCACCACGGAATTCGCCCCGGCGTTGCTGCTGAGCAGGTATTTATGGTCGTCGGAGAACGTCAGCGCGCTGGCCGCGTTGAAGCTCCCCATCTCCTGTTCGCAGGTGGACACTGTCTGGAGCTTCTCAAAGATGGGCTGTCCGTTCTTCTCCTCATAGGAGAACACATCGATGCTGCATTTGAATTCATTCACTATATAGATGTAGCGGCCATCCCTGGAAATCTTGATATGCCTGGGATTGGCGTCCAGCTCGCTGTGGACGATGTCCGCCAGCGCCACCTTGCCCAGCGTCGCATCGAAGCGGTACACCTTCACATGATCCATGCCCTGATCCGCCACCAGCAGATATTTGTTGTCATGGGTCATACGGGCGCAGTTGATATGGGGCCTGGAGTTGCGCTCCGCGATGATCCCCAGCCCTTTGTGGTAGATTTCATCGGTGATGTCGCCTACGGATCCGTCGTCCGCCAGCTTCAGCACCGTCAGCTTCCCGTCGTGGTATCCCGCCACGAAGAGATATCTGTCGGTATAGTCCGTGGCCAGGTAGCATCCGCGCATGCCGTTGTTGGACGCGAAATTGATGAATTCCAGGCTGCCGTCCTTCAGGATGAGATAGGACTCCACCCCGAAATCCGTGATGGAATACAGATACTTCGCATTGTGGGAAATCGTCACATAAGAGGAGTTGGTGATCTCCACCTTGTCCTTCTCGATGAAACGGCCCTTCTCCATATCCACATCATATATCTTTATTCCGTTCTTGTCTCCCTGCGTATAGGTAGAGACATATGCCACATACTTGTCTTTTTCCATGCTCAAAACCTCCGTTCCCCGGCACATGTCCCTATTATAGCATAATCATTTCCGCTTTTAAATACCTTTTCCAAAAAAAGGACGAACAAAAGGCGGTCAACCTCCATGGGGACCGCCTTTCACCGTTCTTATGCCATGCCGCGGACGGGCTTACTGCTCACATCCGCAATCCTCTCCATTGTCCCTGCGGGGGAACCTGGGATAATCCTGCCACGGAGGCGGAATGATGCCGGAGGAGGGCGCGTCGCATCCGCACTCCCGCTCCTCACGGGCGCAGCCACAGGGCTCGGGGGCGGGGCGGGCTGCGCAGCCATCGTTGCAGGGCTCGCAGCGGGGCCTTTCCTTCTCATGGCAGTCGTGCCGATGCTCATGGCGGCCTCCTCTGCCCTGTTCCGGCCTGCCGCAGCAGCCCCTTCCGTTCCCGCAGCCACAGCCGTTCCCACAGCCACGGTCATTTCCCCAGCCGCCGCAGCAGCCGAGCAGTAACAGCAAAAATATGCAGTTCATATAATTCTCCATATGATATATTTATGGTATCATATGCGGATTTGCGTCAATCCGTGCCAGTTCACTCTCTCCTCTCCGCCACATACATGGCGATGCTCCTGGGCGGCACCTCCCGCAGCAGGCCATCTCCCTCCCGGCCCCCATCCTCCTGCCGGACGCCTTCCGGTTCCGTGGAGAACGCCATCTTCCATTCCATCCCCCTGGGGAGCTTGGGCAGCGCCAGGGCATGGCTCTCCCAGTGCATGTTCATGGCCAGGTACAGGAACTCGCCGTCACAGCTTTCGTCGGCCTGGGCATACTTTCCGCACAGCATGATGCCTACATGCCTGTAGTTCCCCTCCGTCTCCGGCCTCCAGGCATACCGTCCGTGGTAGGACATGTCCGGATAGCCGCAGGCCAGGGAATCCATGAGGCGCAGCTCCCTCTCCGGCCGCAGGATGGGATTGCGCCGCCGGAAGCCTGCCAGCATCTTCCAGAACCTGTGGAGATCCGCATTCCGTTCCATCCCCCTCCAGTCCAGCCATGTCACCCCGTTGTCCTGGCAATACGGATTGTTGTTCCCTCTCTGGGAATTGCCGAATTCATCCCCCATGAAGATCAGCGGCGTGGATTGGGAGAGCAGCACCAGGCACATGGCATTCTTCATCTGCCGGAGCCTGAGCTCACGGACGCTGCGCCTGCGGGTAGCGCCCTCGTCCCCGCAGTTCCAGCTGCAGTTGTAGTCGCTCCCGTCCCTGTTCTCCTCCCCGTTCTCTTCATTATGTTTATGGTCATAGGATACCATATCCGCCAGGGTAAAGCCGAAATAGTTGCTGATATAATGAACCGCGCCTGCCTTCTGCGGGATATGGCGCATATGATAGAGCACGCTGCCCAGCATGTTCCCGTCGCCCTTCAGGAACCTGCGCATGTCGTAATACCACGCGTCATTGTACTCGGCGATATGGGGGTACCGGGGCTGCCGGTCCCTTTCATAGATGCCGTCCGCGTCAAAGCCATAATGCCACAGCTTCGTATCCGCCAGCACGTCGTCCCTTGCCAGCATGTCCACAGGCAGATCCTCCCCCATCAGATGGAAGCCGTCCACATGGTACTCCACTACCCAGAAGCACAGGATCTCCAGAATCTCGCTGCGCCTGACTTCCTTCGGGAAATAGAACTGCATCACCAGCTCCATCCCGTTCCCATGGAGCGCCTTCACCAGCTCCCTGAACTCGCCCGCGGCATCCCGGGACGCGGCATAGGCCGCTTTGGGCGCATAGTAATAGCCTCTCTTATAGCCCCAGTAGTTCAGCTCCTTCCCGGCAGGCCGGGCGGCCATGGCGGCTTCCATCACATGGGGCGGCTTCCCGGAAGGCTCCTCCTTCAGGGGAACCTCCGTGAATTCATAGGCCGGCTGGAGCTCCAGGGTGGTGACGCCGATTTCTTTCAGATAGGGTATCTTCTCCCTCACTCCCGCAAAGGTGCCCCTGTGGGCCACATTTGAGGAGGCATGCTTCGTGAACCCCCGCACGTGCAGGCAGTACGCGACTACCTGGCTGTACGGGATCCGGGGGAAAACGTCCCCCTCCCAGTCGAAGCCCTCCGTCAGGAAGCCCGCCTTCATATCCTCCGCGGCGCGCGCCTTCCCATAGGGAATCCGTTTCGGGAACGCGCGCCCTCTTTCGTCAGGGACCAGGCGCTCCCCTTCATAGAACAGGTAGGCGCAGGCTTTCGTGTCTATGCCCTCCACCGTCCTGCAATACACATTTCCGATCCTGTCCTCCCCGGCAAAGGGAATCTTCTCCGACAGGGTGCCCGTCTGCCTGTCATACAGCAATATTCCACAGGACTCTTCCCTGGACACGAAACCGGGAAAGAACACGAAACCAGGAATTCACAATTTTTTCACACATTA
>CAMTBF010000330.1 GCA_947068385.1 uncultured Lachnospiraceae bacterium | reverse complement strand
TAACACGCTAAAAATTCTTTTTTTCATTTTTTCTCCTTTTCTACCTGCTTTTAGGATATCCTGTCTGATGCGGAATATCCGTCTAAACTAAATCCTTATTTTATTTTAGGCGGAATTGTTCCGTTTGTCAATGGGGTTTGGCGTTTCATGTTTCTGGCTCTTGCGGCATTGCCGGATATATTGTAAGATAGCAGATATAGGATACGATATCCGTAAGCTTTGCCCAAGAAAGAGAGAGATTTTTATGAATCCCAAGACAAGAGCCACCCTTTTCGCCCTGCTGGCCGCCGCCCTCTATGCCGTCAATTCCCCCATGTCCAAGCTGCTCCTGACCCGGATTCCCGCCACGATGATGGCCGGGTTCCTGTACCTGGGCGCGGGCACGGGCATCTTCCTCTTCGGCAGGATCCGGAAGGCCGTGGGCAAGGGGCATGCGGAGTCCCCGCTGACCAGAAAGGAGCTGCCCTTCACTGTCGGCATGGTGGTGCTGGACATCGCGGCCCCGGTCTGCCTCATGCTGGGCCTCACGAAGACCACCGCGGCAAACGCTTCCCTGCTGAATAATTTTGAAATCGCCGCCACGGCGGTAATCGCGCTGCTGGTATTCAAGGAGGCCATCAGTCCCCGCCTGTGGGGCGGCATCGCCTGCGTGACCCTGGCCTGCGCCATGCTGTCTTTTGAGGATATGGCCAGCCTGTCCTTTTCCTGGGGCTCCCTGCTGGTGCTGCTGGCCGCCGCGTGCTGGGGGCTGGAGAACAACTGCACCCGCATGCTTTCCGCAAAAGACCCTCTGCAGATCGTGACCATAAAGGGCATCTTCTCGGGGCTGGGCTCCCTGGCCATCGCGCTGCTGACCGGAGAACGGTATTTCGATATGCTTTATATGCTGCTGGCCATGCTCCTGGGGTTCGTGGCCTATGGGCTGAGCATCTTCTTCTACATATAT
Organism: uncultured Lachnospiraceae bacterium; assembly: GCA_947068385.1. Lineage (GTDB taxonomy): Bacteria > Bacillota > Clostridia > Lachnospirales > Lachnospiraceae > Acetatifactor. Next base: position 3,621 of record CAMTBF010000330.1, on the reverse strand, counting down.
GCTCAGCGGGATCTGGGGGCAGCCAGGACCAGCGCCTATTACGCGGTAGCGCCCTTCATCGGGGCCGCCCTCTCCTTCCTGGTCTTCCGGGAGGTTCCCTCCGTGGTGTTCCTGGCGGCCTTCGGCATCATGCTCCTGGGGGCGTACCTTGCCACGGAAAAGGACGGGCAGGGCCTCCAGGGCGAATGTGGGGACGGTTCAGATTAGGCTGTTCCCCTGTGCGTTCAAAGCCGATGCAGAATCTCTCCGATGTCTCCGTTGACGCAGATAGATTTCTCCTTTATCTCGTCAGGTGCGTATGCCTCTCCAAGGTTCAGACAGACATAGGCAGCGTCTTCCCATTCCTGCACCATGCGCCAGAAGCTGTACTTTATAATCCCTGGCGTATTGAAGCCCACCGCCGCCTCTAAGAACAGCACCTTCCTGTCCTCATGTCTGCGGAGGAATTCTGCGTACCGCTCCGAGGCCAGCCGCCAGCCCCCGTCCTCCACAAAGGTATGGTCCGCCCGGAGGTTCATGCTCATAGGCTCGCCGCACCTGGGGCAATGGGGGACCAGGCCGGAGGGCACCGCCATCTGCGGGGGGCGACCCTTTGGCGGCAGCAATGTGCCGTCTGCGCCTATCTCATACCCCTGGGCTTCCACCATCTGACGGATGGCGCTTTCATTGTCGTAGGTGTGCTGATGGCATGGGCGGCTGCACTGGAACAGGCCATAGTCCCCCTGGGTGTAGAACAGCCTGTCCTTCCCGAACCCGGCTTTCTGGAAACAGTGGTCTACATTTGTAGTCAGCACGAAATAGTCTTTCTCCTTCACCAGGTCGTACAGATCTCGGTACACTGGCTTGGGGGCGTCCATATACCGGTTGATGTAGACATAGCGGCTCCAGTAAGCCCAATGCTCTTCCGGCGTATCATATGGGTAGAAGCCGCCGGAGTACATGTCCCTGAAGCCGTATTTTTCCGCGAAGTCATGGAAATATCTGTCAAAGCGTTCCCCGGTATATGTAAATCCGGCTGATGTGGAAAGGCCTGCCCCCGCGCCGATCACCACGGCTTCCGCTTTGTCCAGGGCTTCGCGCAGCCTAGGCAGTGTCTTATCCCAGCAGCCTTTTGTAGATGTGGTAGTCTTCCTGTTTGAATACATTGAATATCACCCTTTCCGGCTTTTTCTCCCTCTGCAGGAAATCAGCCACCGTCCGCACCGCGATCTCAGCCGCCTTTTCCTGGGGGAAACGGAATTCCCCTGTGGAAATGCAGCAGAAGGCCACGCTGTCCAGCCCTTTGGCGGCGGCCAGCTCCAGGCATGACTGATAGCAGTCCGCCAGCTCCTTGCAATGCCGCTCGGTCAGCCGTCCCTGCACGATCGGGCCCACGGTGTGGAGCACATAGCGGCAGGGGAGATTGAACCCGGGCGTGATCTTCGCCTTTCCCGTAGGCTCCTCATGCCCTTGTCTCGTCATCAGTTCATCGCAGGCCAGGCGCAGCTGGATCCCGCTGACGCTGTGGATGATGTTGTCCACACAGGAATGGCAGGGGATGAAGCATCCCCTTAACGCGCTGTTGGCGGCGTTCACAATGGCGTCTGTCTTTAGTGTGGTGATGTCCCCGCGCCAAAGCACCATCCTGTTGTTTCCAGGGGATGCCGGCAGGGCCTGGCTGTCCGTGATTCCTTTTTCCCGGACCTCTTCGCTCAGATATTCGTCCTGCACCTTCAGGAATTCGGCTCCGATGGGCGCAGGGGGCCGCAGGTTCATAAGGCTTCTGAGGAGCTGCTTCTGCTGCTCCGGATCCTCCGGAATCTCCATGTTCCTGTACTGCGGCAGCTCCGCTAAAAGCTCCTTCACCAGATACAGCCTTTTTTCACTTTGTGTCATGGCCTCTCCTTTCCATCACCCCCGGATGGCAATCCTATTCCGCCACCACGGAAATCCGCTGCCGAATGTGGTTCCCGTTCAACGCCTCGTCCACCATGGCCACCGCATAGTCCGCATAGCTGATCGCGCTTTCCCCTCTTGCGTTCAGGGTCAGCTCCTCGCCGCCTAGGATGTATCTGCCGGTTCTCTCCCCCTCTGCCTGGAAATCCGCGGCGGGGCTGATATACGTCCATTTCACGTCCGTCCTGGCCCGGAGCTGGTCAAGGGCCCTGCCCATGTGGGTCGCAAGGGGCTTGAACGCTTCGGGGAAGTCCGGGCCGTCCATCACCCGCAGGGTATGCTCCGGATCCACGTACAGGCTGCCCGCGCCGCCCACTACAAGGAGCCTGGTCTCCCTGCCGCTCACCAGGTCGCAGAGATGCTTCAGCGAGGTGCCGTGCTGCGGCAGGGTTTCCGGCGTCCATGCCCCGAACGCGTCGATCACCACGTCGAAGCCCTCCAAATCGGCCGCAGTCAGCTGGAACAGGTCCTTCCGTATGACCTCCGCCGCCGCGGACTTGTTCTCGCCCCGGACGACGGCGGTAACCTCTGCCCCTCTTTCCATAGCCTCCCTGACGATCAGCTTCCCCTCTTTTCCATTTGCACAGATTACAGCGATTTTCATGATGTTTCCCTCCTGGATTTGAATTTTTTGTTTGCGGCTTGTTTTTTCCTGCCTGCAAGCTTATAATATATCCGTAGGGAGAAAAGGTAAAGTAAGCACTTTTTTGTGCTATAGTTACCTAGAGGAAACTATTGTGAAGAAATGGGGGATTCTCATGGAAAAAAATTTTCCTGCCTGCCCGGTGGAGACCACGTTGATGCTGATCAGCGACCGTTGGAAGGTGTTGATCATCCGCGATCTGCTGGACGGCACAAAGCGATTCGGGGAACTACGGAAATCCGTGGGGGCCGTATCCCAAAAGGTGCTGACGGCGAACCTACGCGCCATGGAAGCCGACGGCCTGCTGACCCGGAAGGTGTACGCGGAGGTGCCGCCGCGGGTAGAATATACGCTGACAGAGACCGGATACAGCCTGAAACCCATCTTAGACTCCATGGTGGCCTGGGGGACTGCGTACAGGCACAAAAAAGAGGAGGCATGAAGATCGCCTATATCGCCTATGCCCGCAGTATCTTGTCCATGGTCTTGCCCTTGGCCAGTTCGTCCACCAGCTTGTCCAGGTAGCGGATTTCCCGCATCAGGGGCTCTTCGATGTCCTCCACCCTGACGCCGCAGACCACGCCCTTTATGAGCCTGCGGTTCTCATTGGGCTTGGGGGCGTTCCGGAAGAAATCCCCGTAAGAGACCGGGCTCTCCTGCATCCTGCAAAGCTCCTCCTGGCTGTACCCGGTGAGCCATCGGATCACCTGATCCACTTCCTGTCTCGTCCGGCCCTTTTTCTGAGCCTTGTTCACAAGCAGGGCGTAGACCTTTGCGAACTCCATGCGATATACTTTTTCGTTGTCCATAATATCCCTCCTGTTTCAGTGCTACCACACACATTTTTACGCTTATTGTAAAAGAGTCCCTTCACGAAAGTAAGACAAGCATGCACCAAAACGCTTTTCATATTTTCTACATTTCTACAGAATTTCTATTGACAAAACCCCATCTTTCCGCTACAATCATGAAGAAAAGAAATGGGTTTTTTGCCAAGTAAAACCTCATGGTTCGAAAGGGTTGCTCGTTTCTTTTTTTAAGCC
>CAMTBF010000329.1 GCA_947068385.1 uncultured Lachnospiraceae bacterium | reverse complement strand
ATCTTCACCGTGGTGGAGCTGAGGGCCTGGGAGTTCAGGGAGGCCAGGTAAGGGGCCACGCTCTCCTCGAACATGGGGTACAGCTCGCCCGGCGGGCCGGGGAGCAGGATCACCCTCGCGCTCTCCGTCTCTATGATCGCGCCCGGCGCGGTGCCGTTGTGGTTCTCCATGACGATGGCCCCCTGGGGCAGCATGGCCTGCTTCCAGTTGTTGTCCGTGGGCTCCGTCCCCCTGTCCGCGAAGAACCTCTCTATGGCCTTCTTGCTGGGCTCGTGCAGGTACAGGGGCCTGCCGCAGACCTTCGCCGCCGTCTCCTTGGTCAGGTCGTCCTCCGTAGGCCCCAGGCCTCCGGACAGGATGACGATGTCGGAGCGCCCTATGGCCGTCTCCAAGGCCTGGGAGAGCCTCTCCTCATTGTCCCCCACCACTGTCTGGAAATAGCAGGAAAGCCCCAGCCCGGCGCATTTCTCCGCCAGATAGGCAGCGTTCGTATTCACGATGTTTCCCAGCAGGATTTCCGTCCCCACGCATATCAGTTCAACCTTCATCATAATCCTCTCCTCCGCGCCGCGCTCCGTGGCCGCGCTATTTCGTCTCCCGCATCACTTCCCTGTTCTTCATCAGATAGTCCGCCAGGGACACCACGGTCAGCAGCAGCGCCGCCCACATGACGATGTCCGTCACCAGCCGCAGCTGCTGGATGTCCGCGATCATCAGGCACACCATCACCATCTGGAAGGTGGTCTTGAACTTCCCCCAGTAGCTGGCCGCGATGACTACGCCCTTGTCTGCCGCCACCAGGCGGAAGCCGCTGATGATGAACTCCCTGCTGATGATGACGATCACGATCCAGGCGGGGATCCGCCCCAGCTCCACCAGGGCGATCATGGCGGCGCTGACCAGCAGCTTGTCCGCCAGGGGATCCATGAACTTGCCGAAATTGGTCACCAGCCCGTACTTGCGGGCGATCTTGCCGTCGATCAGATCCGTCAGGCTGGCGATGATGAAGATCGCCAGCGCGATATAGTCCACATATTCCAGGATGCCGCCGAACAGCGCCCGGTACCAGCCCCAGCCGCCGCCCTCTCCCAGCAGGAGCAGTACAAAAGGCAGAATCAGAAATACACGGAATATCGTCAATTTATTCGGTAGATTCATCTTCATGACTATACCTCCCCGCGCGCTTCCACGCATATGCCAATCAAATCATACTCATTGAAATCCGTGACCCGCGCCCTGACGAAATCGCCGCTCATCAGCTCCCTGTCGGTGTGCAGGAACAGGTATCCGTCCACGTCCGGCGCGTCACGGTATGTACGCGTCACGTACACGTCCTCCTCCGTCATCCTGCCCTCTACCACCACCTCCAGCTCCTGCCCGATCATCCCCTCGGCCTTCTCGAAGGCAATGGCCTGCTGCAGCTCCATCAGCTCCTCCCGCCTGGCCTCCTTCACCTCGTCCTCTATCTGGTCCGGCATGGCCGCGGCGGCGGTCCCCTCCTCCTGGGAGTAGGCGAACACCCCCAGCCTGTCGAACTCCATCTCATTGACGAAGCGGTAGAGCTCCTCGAAGTCCTCCTGGGTCTCCCCCGGAAAGCCGCTGATCAATGTGGTCCGCAGGCAGATGTCCGGAATCCGCTCCCGCAGCATCCCGATCTGGCGGCGCAGATGCTCCTGATCCGTCCTCCTGCCCATGCGCCGCAGGACATCATCCGAGGCGTGCTGGATGGGAATGTCCAGATAGCGGCATATCTTCGGCTCCCCGGCCATCACGTCGATCAATTCCTCCGTGATCTCCTCCGGATAGCAGTACAGGACGCGGATCCAGTGGAGGTCCGGAATGGCCGCGAGGCGCCCCAGCAGCTCGGGGAGGCACTTTCTTCCATATAAGTCCACCCCGTAGAGGGTGGTCTCCTGGGCCACCAGCATCAGCTCTCTCACGCCGCCCTCCGCCAGCCTGCGGGCCTGCTCCTCCAGCGCCTCCATGGGGATGCTGCGGTACTTCCCCCGTACCTTGGGGATGACGCAGTAGGTGCAGCGCTTGTCGCAGCCCTCCGCGATCTTCAGATAGGCATAATGGCCCCCTGTGGTCACGATCCTGTCCACGCAGGCGGCGGGCGGCCCGTCAAGGGGCCGGTAATGCTCCTGCCCTCTGCCTGCCAGGGCCTCCTCCACCGCCTCCCCGATCTCCTCTATGGCCGAGGTGCCCACCAGCGCGTCCACCTCCGGAATCTCCCTGCGGATCTCCTCCCGGTAGCGCTGGGCCAGGCATCCTGTGGCGACCAGCGCCTTCAGCCTTCCCTCTTTGCGCAGCCTCCCCATCTCCAGCAGCGTCTGGATGCTCTCCTCCTTGGCGTCCCCGATGAAGCAGCAGGTATTGACTATGCATACGTCTGCCTTCTCCTCATCGTCCGTAAAGCCATAGCCCCTCTTCTGCAGGAGGCCCAGCATCATCTCCGTGTCGGCCAGATTCTTGTCGCAGCCCAGCGAAACGAACAAAATATCCATATGAACCTCATTCGCCGCCCAGTATCTTGATCTTGCCCTGGTTGAGCTCCTCCACGGCCACGGACAGCGGCTTCTTGTCCTTGCTGTCCACCATGGCCTCCTCGCCGCCGATCAGCTGCCTGGCCCTCTTGGAGGTGGCCATGACGATGGAATACCGGCTGCTCACCACAGGGGCCTCGCCCTGCTCTACCTCTTTGTTCACTACCTTCATCAAGTCTGAATAGGATGGATGTAACATTATTCCTGCGCTCCTTTCGCGATGCTGTGCAGTTCTTCCCTGATTCCCTTTACAAATGCTTCCCTTCTCACCGGAGCCCTGCGGGCCGCCGCCACCAGATGGTGAACCTCCTCCGCGCTCTCCTCCAGCTTGTCGTTCACCACCAGGTAGTCGTAGAGCTCCACGCCCTCCGACTCCTCCGCGGCCCTGGCCAGGCGGTTGGCTATGACCTCCCGGCTCTCCGTGCCCCTGCCCTCCAGCCTGCGCTTCAGCTCCCGGGCATTGGGCGGCGTCACGAAGATCAGCAGGCTCTCCGGGAACCTCTTCTTGATCTTCAGGGCCCCCTGTATCTCGATCTCCAGGATGACGTTCTTGCCCTCCGCCAGCTTCTCCTCCACATAGGCCCTGGGAGTGCCGTAGTAATTGCCGCAGTAGGAGGCGTACTCCACCAGCCCGTCCTGGGCTATGGCCTCCTCGAACCGCTCCCTGTCCGTGAAGAAATATTCCACCCCGTCCCGCTCCCCGGGCCTGGGCGAGCGGGTGGTCATGGAGACGGACAGCACATAGTCCTGGCTGTGCCTGCGCAGCAGCTCCCTTACCAGTGTGCCCTTCCCCGCCCCGGAAAAACCGGATATGACGATCAAAATCCCTTTTTGTTCCAAATGTCCCATATGATACTGCGTCCTATCCCCTTTCATCGGTCTCCTCCGCGCCGCTGTCCTCCCTGGCCTGGGCGCTGCCCTGCACGCGGCCCGCGATGGTCTCCGGCAGAAGCGCCGACAGCACCACCTGGCTGTTCTCCATGACCAGCACGGATTTGGTCTTGCGCCCCTGGGTGGCGTCGATGACGGTCCCCTTTTCCCTGGCGCTCTGCACCATCCGCTTCACGGGCGCGGAGTCCGGGCTGACGATGGCGATGATCTTCGAGGAGTTCACGATATTTCCGAATCCAATGTGAATCAGCATGCCCTGCCCCTATTCTATGTTCTGGATCTGCTCCCGGACCTTTTCGATCTCCGTCTTGAGCTCGATGGCGCAGTTGGAAATCTCCAGGTCGGTGGACTTGGACAGGATGGTATTGGCCTCCCTGTTCATCTCCTGGGCGATGAAGTCCAGCTTGCGGCCGATGGAGCCTCCCTCCAGCAGGGTGCTCCTGGTGGTCTCGATATGGCTGTAGAGCCGTACGATCTCCTCGTCCACGCACACCTTGTCGGCGAAGATCGTCACCTCCGTCAGGAGCCTCCCCTCGTCCACGGCGGTGTCCGCCAGAAGCTCCCTGACCCGCTCCTCCAGCCTGTGGCGGTACTGCGCCACGATCAGCGGGGAGCGCTCCGAGATGAAGTCCACCCGCTGCCGCATGCCGTCCAGCTTCTCTATCAGGTCCTCCTTCAGGTGCTCCCCCTCCGCCACCCGGGTGTCCACGAACATGCGGGCGGCTCCGGTGAGGGCGGCCCGCAGCTCCTTCCACAGCTCCTCCTGGTCCACCCTGTTCTCCTCCATGGTGAAGATCTCCGGGAACCTGGACAGCGTGGACACGCGCACATCGTTCTCCAGGCCGAACTCCTCCCCCATCTGGCGCAGGTACCGCAGGTATTCCTCCGCCAGCTCCCTGTGGTAGCACACCACCGACGTCTTCTCCGAGAAGTCCTCGTAGGAGACATAGACGTCCACCTTGCCACGGGAGATATAATTCTTCAGTTCGCTGCGTATGGATGATTCAAAGAAATTGAGCGCTTTCGGCAGCTTGATACTGACATCCAGATAGCGGTGGTTCACCGATTTTATCTCCACCGTGAATTTCCTGTCGTTCTCGGCCGTCTCACAACTGCCGAAACCAGATCGGAAGAGCACACGTCTGAACTCCAGTCACGCCAA
>CAMTBF010000328.1 GCA_947068385.1 uncultured Lachnospiraceae bacterium | reverse complement strand
ACCATATTCGACGTCATAGAGGAGGCGGACGATTACTATTTCCCGCCGGTGACGGGCACTTATCTGCGGATGACCAGGTTCCTGATTTCTATATTGACTTATCTGGTCACACCCACTTTCCTGTTGATGATGAACAATCCCCAGTGGATTCCGGAGCAATTTTCTTTCATCATGCTCCAGGAGGAGCCGAATCTCCCTCTGATATGGCAGTTCCTGGTGCTGGAGCTGGCCATAGATGGGCTGAAGCTGGCTGCCATCAACACCCCCAATATGCTAAGCACCCCCCTGAGCGTCATGGCGGCGCTGGTGCTGGGGGAGTTCTCGGTGAACAGCGGGTGGTTCTCCAGCGAGGTCATGCTTTACATGGCTTTCGTGGCCATCGCCAACTACACCCAGTCCAACTACGAGCTGGGGTACGCCCTGAAGTTCCTGCGCATCATCACCCTGCTGCTCGCACAGTGGTTCAACCTGTGGGGGTATATCGGCGGGATACTATTGTCTCTGCTGGCCATTGGCTGCAACCGGACGGTGTCCCACAGGAGCTACCTGTACCCGTTGTTCCCCTTTGACTGGAAAGCATTGAAGAGCAAACTGTTCCGGACGCGGCTGCCAGGAGCCCTGAAAGAGGGCGAATAATATTCAGCCCAGAGCGCCATGCCTGGCATCGTCATAGTACTGGGCCTGGGCATGCCACAGCTCATGATACTTTCCTGCCGCATCCGCCACAAGGGCATCATGACTCCCCTGCTGGATGACGCTGCCCTTGTCGAAGACAAGGATATCATCACAGAACTTACAGGAAGACAGGCGGTGGCTGATGTAGATAGCTGTCTTATCCTCTATGATGGTGTTGAACCTACTGTAGATCTCGGCCTCCGCAATAGGATCCAAAGCGGCGGTGGGCTCATCCAGGACGATGAAGGCCGCGTCCTTGTACAGGGCCCTGGCCAGGGCGACTTTCTGCTTCTCTCCGCCGGACATGTCCACGCCTTTCTCGTCCAGGTCTTTGCCCAGATAAGTGTCCAGGCCGCCGGGAAGCTGGTCCAGCCTGTCCCCAAATCCCGCTTTCTTCAGGCAGGAGACGGCTGCTTCCCTGTCATAGGATACTGCGGAGGCCACGTTCTGGCCCAGCGGCAGGGCTGTCAGGGCGAAGTCCTGGAATACCACCGAGAAAATGGACAGGTATTCCGGATAGCTGTATTTGCGGATATCGATGCCGTTCAAGAGGATAGTGCCCTCCGTGGGGTCATAGAGCCTGCACAGCAGCTTGATGAAGGTGGTCTTGCCGCTGCCGTTTTCCCCTACCACGGCCATCCGGCTCCCCACCCTGAACTTCATGTTCACATGGCGCAGGGCATAGGATTCGCTGCCCGGATACCGGAAGGACACGTCCCGGAACTCTATCTCATACTGTCTGTCGCTTCGCTTTTCCACGGTCAGGCTCCCCTGGTACATCACATTGGGGCAGTCTAGAAAATCGAAGAACTGCTGCACGAAAGCGCCGTTGATGCGGATCAGCCCTGCGGTGCCTATCAGGGAGGAGACCCCGTCCGAAAGCCTGACGATGGAGGATACGTACTGGGTCATCAGGCCTACGCCGAAAGCCCCAGCCCAGGCCTTGAGGCCCACGAACAGATAGGCTATGCCGGTGAAGAGCACGGACACCGCCCTGGAAGCGCCGCAGTAGGCTCCCATGGGCCCTCTGGCCAGACGGGCGAAATAGCCCTGGGAGCTGAAGGTGCCGGTCTTGTCGCTGTTGAATTTCTCACACAGGAGATCCTGGCGGTAGATGCGCATATCCGTGGCAAATTCCCGCCTGTGGCCCATGAAGCCATAGTAGCCGAAGAGCCGGTTGGCCAGTGCATGGGTATCGGAGTTGAAAGCGAAATAGCTGTCCCCCTTATTGGAGAGCATGGGGGCCACATACGTGACGGCCAGCATGACGGCGACGATGAGAATCACAAAAAGCGGGCTGTTCAGGACAGTCAGCGCCCCGGCATCATCGGGCACTCTGGCGGTGAACAAGGTCACGGTCAGCGCTATGCCGCCCGCCAGAGTGAAGACTGCGGTGAAGAGGCTCTCCAGCAGCCCGAAAGCCTTGTTCAGCCCCCACCCGGCGCCGCCAAAATGGCTCTGGAAGAGCTGAGCCCTTTTGTGGCTGGTCTCAGGGTCATCCATGATGCAGAAGTCCATGTCCAGTATTTTGTCGTCTATGAGCTTACGAATATAGTAATAGCGGGACTCGCTCTCAACGGCCTTGCGCTTTTTCAGGAGGGCGTCCACCAGGGAGAACAGCGCCGCTAAGAGCAGCGTGGCCAGAACCAGGCGTAGCAGCCTCTCAGGATTCCGGCTGCCGGCCAGCTCGTCCAGGATAAGGGCCATGAGCCATATGCCCGCATAAGGGGTCAGGGCGCTCCAGACGCAGGGCATCAGAGAGGTCATGATGAGTCCTGGCTGGCTTTTGTGGATCAGCCGCAAGGCCCTTATGTGAATCTGCCAGGTCTCTTTCCAGGACAGCAGCTGTTCAGTATCCTTTTTCTTATCTTTCTTATCTTTCATTGTCCCCTTTTCCCTCCTTATAGTACCTGCTCTGTACCTCATAAAGCTCCGCATAGCGGCCTCCCAAAGCGAGCAGCTTTTCATGGGTTCCCTCCTCCGCGATCCTGCCGCCCTCGATTAAGAGGATGCGGTCACAGAAGCGGGTAGAGGCCAGTCTGTGGGATATGTACACGGAGGAGCGCCCCTGCGTCATATCATGGTATTTGCAGTACATGTCCGCCTCCGCTATAGGGTCTAACGCAGCGGTGGGCTCATCCAGCACCACGAAGGGCGCGTCCTTGTACAGGGCCCTGGCCAACATCAGGCGCTGGGTCTCGCCGCCGGACAGGGCGACAGCGTCCTCATAGACGGAACGCTCCAGCTTGGACTGGTATCCATCCGGCAGGGATTCGATTTTCCGGGTGAGCCCGGCCTTGGCGATGCAGTCCCGGACTTTCTCTTCCTCTATATTCTCATCGGTCTGTGCCACATTGACGGCGACGGTGGCGGCCAGAACCTGGAAATCCTGAAAGACCGCGGAGAAGAGACGGTAGTATTCCCGCCGGTCGTACTGCCGGATGTCTTTGCCGTTCAGGAGCACTTTTCCCTGGGTGGGATCCAGGAAGCCGCAGAGGAGCTTGATGAGGGTGGTCTTACCCGCGCCGTTTAGCCCTACCACGGCCAGCTTCTCCCCGGGATGCAGGGTCAGGTGGATGTGGGAGAGGGTGTCCTGCTCCGCTCCGGGATAGCGGAAGGAGACATCCTCCAGGCAAAGCTCGTATTTTGTCTGGCCCTGGGCCATGACGGCCGCGGGAATGGGTTCGCCGTCCTCAAAGCGGAAGGGCTCCGGATACTCCAGGCATTCCCGGATATTGGAGATTTCCAGGCCCTGCTTGTGCAGCGTGAGGATGTCGCCCAGGATGCCGTTTATCCATGCGCTGAAATTCCCCACAGCGGAGAAGTAGAGCAAAAACAGCGACACGCTTAAGTCTCCGTCCAGCACCAGCCGGATTAGGTAGGCGTAGGCGAAGCCGTTCTGCAGGAATGCCAGCGCCAGACTGGCGATGCTGCCCCACAGGTAGACATTCTGCACCCGCCTGTGGAAGGCGCGGAAGGTCTCCCAGGTGCTGTGGAACATTTGTTCCAGCCAGGGGCGCATTCCGAAGATGCGGATATCCTTGGCCATTGCGGCATCCTCCGCATAGGTATAGAAACGTATAAAGAGGCGGTCGCATTCCCCCTCCTCCTCCCGGTGGCGGTAACGGTATTCGGCCAGAGGCCTGTTGATGCAGTACCCCGCCAGGGACGCCGCGGCAATGACCGCAATCAGCAGGGGGCTTACAGAGGACAGGAGGGCCAGGTAGAACAGGAATCCGGTTACATCCCGAAGCAGATTCGTCAATGTGGTCCAAATGGCCTCTCCGGCAGCCTCATTGCAGTTCAGCGAGTCGCCGGCCTTGGACACCTTTTTCAGGAGTTCATCGTTGCATGTGTTGGGATAGGAGGTTATGGCCATCTTATTGTTGAGCCTGCTGTTGAGGGCCATGCGCACTGTGATCCTGCCATACAGGACATTGGTCTCCAGATAGCCGGAGGCGGCATTCAGCAGGAGGTTCAGGAAGAGGAAAGCCAGGATAATGAAGAACAGCCTGCCCAGGGGCTCATGGGCCTCTACGGAACCGAGGATGACGGGCGCCACATAGAGTCCGGTGAGATTGCTCGCCACCGCCAGGAGTGCCGTCACCATACAGAGGACGGGGACTTTCTTCTCCCGCTCCCGGATGGCCAGCCTTATCATGAAGGCTGCGGACTGCCACATGTTGTATTTTGGTTTTTGCTTTTTTTCTTCCATATCTTTCTGTCATGTCTCCTTTCCAGAGGAATTTGTGGATGTAATGGTATTGTATCACAGATTCCTTCCATTTGGTGCAGGGGTGACGAAATAGCCGGATGGGGGGACGAATAAAATGAAGAAGAGCATTCCATATGGTTTACAGGCGGGGGAATGATCGCTATAATGGTACTTGTACCTTTTGAACCATACCCCAGGAGAGCCTTGCCA
>CAMTBF010000327.1 GCA_947068385.1 uncultured Lachnospiraceae bacterium | reverse complement strand
GCATGTAGAAGCAGCGCTGAGGGAACCCTTCCTGCAGCGCTGTTTCTCTCCCCGGACAAAGCTTTTGGAGGGAGCCTATATACGATATCAGACAAGATGAGCGGAGGCATGAGGAATGGGTATCGTCAAGAAATTGTTTGGCAGGGAAAATCCTGACAGGGAACAGGAAATCATGACGGATGGTAAGCCGAAAGGGGATTCCGGGGACGACCGGGATCGGCTGGAGGGAGGGGACATGGAATCTGTACATCTGAAACCGCAGCGCGGCGAGAAGCTGCAGCCTTTGGACGAGATAGGCGGCTTCAAGGTCAGGCCGGGGTTCTACAACAGGGACGGCGCCGCGGCGTCCTGGAACGGCGTCAGCTTTACGATCCACTCGCTGGGCGCCACGAAGTGCACGCTGCTGCTGTTCCGCCCCCAGGAGACGGAGCCCTACGCGAAGCTGGAGTTCCCGGAGTCCTATCATATCGGGAACACCTATTCCATGCTGGTGTTCGGACTGAAGATCGAGGAATTCGAGTACGCGTTCCAGCTGGACGGCCCTTATGACAGGGAGAAGGGGCTGCTTTTCGACAGGGACAATGTGCTGCTGGATCCCTACGCCAAGGCCGTTACAGGCCAGCGCAACTGGGGGGACCGGCCGGAGAACGGCAAGAACTTCGAATACCATGCCAGGGTGGTGGAGAACAACTTCGACTGGGGGAAGATCATGCACCTGGAGACGCCCTTGGAGGACCTGGTGATCTATGAGCTGCACGTGAGGGGGTTCACAAAGGATGAATCCTCCGGCGTGACGGCCAGGGGCACCTTTGAGGGGCTGCGCCAGAAGATTCCCTATCTGAAGGACTTAGGGGTGAACGCGGTGGAGCTGATGCCTGTCTTCGAGTTCGATGAGATGGAGGACGCCAGATTGGTGGACGGGGAGCAGCTCTACAATTACTGGGGCTACAATACGGTATGCTTCTTCGCCCCCAACACCAGCTATTCCTCCGTGGTGGAGCACAACCATGAGGGGGACGAGCTGAAGGAGCTGATCTACGAGCTGAAGGAGAACGGGATCGAGGTCATCCTGGACGTGGTGTTCAACCACACTGCGGAGGGCAATGACGACGGCCCCTGCTTCTCCTTTAAGGGGATCGACAATGATGTCTATTATATCCTGACGCCGGACGGGAACTATTACAATTTCAGCGGCTGTGGCAACGCGCTGAACAGCAACCACCCCGTGACCCGCAGGTTCATCATCGACTGCCTGCGCTATTGGGTGACAGAGTACCGGGTGGACGGGTTCCGCTTCGACCTGGCCTCCATACTGACGAGGGACCAGAACGGCGAGCCCATGGCAAAGCCTCCCATCATCGAGGAGATCGCCCATGATTCCATCCTGGGCAAGGTGAAGCTGATCGCGGAGGCCTGGGACGCGGGAGGGCTCTACCAGGTGGGGAGCTTCCCGGCGTTCCGCAGGTGGTCGGAATGGAACGGCAGGTACCGGGACGACATGCGGCGCTTCCTGAAGGGGGACGGCGGGCTGGCGGGCACGGCCATCGCCAGGATCACCGGCTCCAGGGACATGTACGACCCGCTGAAGCGGGGGGAGAGTGCGTCGGTGAACTTCCTGACCTGCCATGACGGCTTCACCCTGTACGACCTCTACTCCTACAATGTGAAGCACAATGAGAAGAACGGCTGGGACAACACGGACGGCGACAACAACGGCAACAGCTGGAACTGCGGCGTGGAGGGGGAGACGGATGACCCCGAGGTGGAGGCCCTGCGCCGCCGCATGGTGAAGAACGCCTTCGCCACCCTGATGTGCAGCAGGGGCCCTGCCATGTTCTACGCAGGGGACGAATTCTGCAACACCCAGTTCGGGAACAACAACGCCTACTGCCAGGACAACCGCATTTCCTGGCTGGATTGGGGGAGGCTTGCGGAGTACCGGGAGATACACGATTTCTTCCGGTATATGATAGCCTTCCGCAGGGAGCATGCCGTGGTGAGGAAGGACATGGGGAGCGCGGCGTGCGGGTTCCCGGAGATCAGCCTCCACAATGGCTATCCCTGGAACGGCAGGACGGACTACAATTGCAGGCTGATTGGGATCATGTACGCCGGCAGGAACGAGGAGGACACGGAAGACGATATTGTCTTCTATGGGATGAATGCCTACTGGAACCCGCTGGACATGCAGCTTCCCAACCTCCCGGAGGGCAGGCGGTGGAAGGTCTGCGTCAACACCTTCGTGGAGTACGGGGACGGGAAGGACATCCAGGCGGAGACGGACTTCCAGTATGACACTATGCTGAAGATCCCGCCCCGGACGGTGATCGTGCTGGTGGCGGAGTGAGGGGGCTTTTATAGGGATTTCCATGGACAGCGGGCTGTGAGGGCCTGCTGTCTTTTTTCGCGGATCATCTGTTTCTTGACATTCCGGGAACGGATCCGCACGTCCCCGCATAGGATAATAGGGATACCACAGCGCCTGCTGCGGAAAGGGTTCCGGATATGGACTGCAGAGACAAGATTCTTTCCAACGAATACTATGACGTGATCACGGATTTTCCCATTGATGCCCTGAGGTACGCTTTTTTCGACCTGTGCTACCTGGAGGTGGATGAGTTCTACAATATCGTGTACATCAGCCGGGAAAATGTCAGGAACGTGAACGAGTACATCTTCGACTACAAGAGCGTGCCCAAGCTGTACGGCCTGATGCAGGGGGAGGTGGGGAGCCAGGGCTTCGACCCGAACAACCTGATCGTCAGCGGCATCACCCAGGCCCAGAGGGCCCCTTTGAGCCTGACAGGCAGAGGGGTGGTCATCTGTATCATCGATACGGGGATAGACTATACCAATGAGGCCTTTCGGGACAGCCAGGGGAACAGCCGGATCCTGGCGATCTGGGATCAGACCATTCAGGACGGCGCCCCTCCGGAGGGCCTGCACTATGGCACCGTATATACCAGGGAGGACATCAACCGGGCGCTGCAGTCCCCGGATCCCTACAGCATCGTGCCCAGCAGGGACGAGAACGGCCATGGGACCGCCATGGCGGGGGTGGCCGCGGGCAGCAGGCTGGGGAACGGCCTGACCTATATCGGGGCCGCGCCGGACGCGGACATCGTGGTGGTGAAGCTCAAGGAGGCCAAGCAGTACCTCAGGGATTTCTTCATGGTGCCCGGGGGCGTGCCGGCCTATGAGGAGACGGACATCATGTTGGGGGTACGGTACGCGGATAGCTTCACGGAGCTGTTCTACCGGCCTGTGGTCATCTGCCTGGGGCTGGGCACCAGCTATGGGGATCACGCGGGAAACGCGCCCCTGCCGCGGTACCTGGACGCCATCGCGGCAAAGCGCAGCCGGGCGGTGGTGGTATGCGGCGGCAATGAGGGGAACGCGGGCCATCATTATCAGGGGAGCATGGATCCCTCGGGCCGGGCAGGCGGCGCCGCCTTGAAGCCGGTGGAGGTCAGGGTGGCGGAGAATGCGGAGGGCTTCGTCATGGAGCTGTGGGGGAACGTGCCGGATGTGTTCACGGTGTCCGTGCGCTCTCCGGGCGGGGAGACCATACCGTCCATCCGGCTGGGCATCCAGGACAGCATCACCTACAGCTTCGTCTATGAGAGGACGAAGATCACCATAGCGGGGACGCTGGTGGAACCGTCCTCGGGGGAGGAGATGATCCTGCTGCGGGTGGCCCAGCCCACCCCGGGCATCTGGACGTTCCTGGTGGAGGCGGTGGGAAGCGTCCAGGGAGGGAGCTTCCATATGTGGCTGCCCATCACCCAGTTCATGAACGCGCCGGCCTATTTCCTGGAGGCGTCGCCCTACATCACCCTGACGGAGCCTGCCATGGCCAGGGATGTGATCAGCGTCTCCACCTATAATGCCGCGAACAACAGCTTCTACATCGATTCCGGGAGGGGGTTCACCAGGGACAGTGTGGTGGCCCCGGATTTCGCCGCGCCCGGGGTGGACATATCCACGCTCCGGGGCAGGGAGACCGGCAGCTCCCTGGCCGCCGCCATCACGGCGGGGGCGGTGGCGCAGTTCCTGCAGTGGGCGGTGGTGGAGGAGAACAACCAGATTGTGGCAAGCAGGGAGATTAAGAATTATTTCGTCAGGGGGGCTTCCAGAAGCGCGGAGTTGACGTATCCTAACAGGGAGTGGGGATATGGGCGGCTGAACGTGGTGGGGACTTTTGATGCGCTGATTGGGGTGTAAAGATAATTTGTATTCTATAAAAAAGTTTCATATCTAAAATTATAAAAAGTGTTGTTAATCAATATTTTTTATAGTTTAGATATGGACTTTTTTTGATGTTATGCTATAATTTGTATTGTCAAATAAAAATATCCAATCTACTCATAAAGGAGACGGCATGACAATCAGGGAAATCAATGTGAAAAACTTCAAGTCCTTGTACGATGTAAGCTTCCAGCCGGGAAAAGTGAATGTATTTATCGGAGCCAACGGATCCGGTAAATCTACGATATTGGAAGCAATCGGGATACTGAGCGGTGCCATGACGGACAGGGTAAATAACAGCGTCCTGCAGAGAAAAGGGATACGCCTGAGCGCCTCGGCTTTATATAAGTCAAAATTCA
>CAMTBF010000326.1 GCA_947068385.1 uncultured Lachnospiraceae bacterium | reverse complement strand
AAATATGTGAATAAAACAAAGTCGCCATCCCCTGCTCCCCTGCCGCCTGGTAGCTCTGGGCCATGAGATTCAGGATGGACACCTCCTGCCAGGTCAGGCGGCATCCGGAGAGATTATAAATGTCAAAATCCGGCAATGTCAGCCGCAGCGCCTCAGACAGCCGGAGGATTCTTTCCCTTGGATCCTCCGGCTCCCAGGCGATGTCCACCAGGTACTCCTGACGGTATAGCGCACTTTCCCCATCGACCAGGCGCTCCAGCTCCGCCAGATACCCCTGAATCGTCTCTTTGGGCACCAGCTGGTCATGGATTATCTTGAACTTCAGATCATAGAACCTGGCATCCTTCTCGCTCCCCCAGAAAGTGAAGGCCCTCTCCGACATGCCCAGCCGCTGCAGCAAGGCCTCTGCCAGAGCGATGTCCGGCTGTAGGTCCCCGGCCTCAATCTTAGATAGCTTGGACGCGCTGCACAGCCCCCGGCAGAGGATCTGTTGCGAAATCTTCTGCCCGGTGCGGAGCTCCCGAACCAAATCCCCGAAGGTATAGACATCCGGCGAATCCGTATCATAGACGCCATCGGCAAGCCCCGCGGCGTCAATCCCATGGAACGGATACTCCTTCAGGGGCGCCACCTCCAGCCCGCGCATATATTCCGTCACCGGGAAATCCGTCCTCCGGCACAGGTACTCCCTGCAGACAGCGGCATAGCAGCTGTCCACCGCCTGGGCCGAGTAGAATGCCGCTTTCAGCAAGACGCCCGCCCTGTCCGGATTTCCCAGATGATGATGGCACAGGCCTGTCAGGAAGCACAGCTCGAACAGGGGCGCGCATTCCACGTTCCCGGCCATCCTGTGGCGATGGAAATCCGCCGTCTCCAGCCCTGCGGCATACTCCCCCATGGCAATCAGGTACTTTGCATATACCACGGCATCCTCCGCCAGCATGCGCTCCTTCTCCAGGTAGGTGAACTTGCTGTGGGCCAGATATTCCGCAACCTGTCCGTGGATGGCAAGGCAGCCATCCGGCCTTCCGAGATACAGCTCCTCCTGGGCCAGCGCCGTCAGGAGCCTGATCTCAATCCGGGACAGCATCAGATGCCGGAAATCGGACAGGCGGATGTCAGGGCGCGTGATATGCAGGGCTTCCAGAAGGGCATCATGAATCGACTGGTGGGAGCCGCAGTATGAGCGGAACTGCAGCCTGCACTGGAGCAGCAGCCATTCCTGGCAGTACAGCCTGTTGTCCGCCCAGCCCATCTCCTCGATGCCCGCAAGCTCGTCCCAGGCCCGGGGCAGCTGCCACGCGTCCAGATAGAAGCCCGCGCGCTTCAGGCGGTAGTAGCAGTCGAAGTCGTCCCTTCCCGCGAAGACCGGAAAGCGGTGGCAGGGCGCACCTGCACGCTCCATGAGCGCCTGGAAGGTCCCAGGGCTCACCCCCGACGCCCCGGTCTCGATCCTGGACAGGGCCTGCAGGGAGCAGATGCCATCGGCCATCTGCTCCTGCGTCAATCCGGCCTTCCGCCTGGCCTCCCGGATGATGTCTTTTGTGCTGCGAACTCCCATTTTATAGTAATCCTTTCTCCTTTTTACATTTATTATAATATGGATTTCAGTAAAATTCAACCAGGATGGAAATTAAAAATTTTCCTGCGGGTTGCTAGAAAGAGGATGAAAAATATGGTACTATAATTATGTAATCAGGAAGCATGCGACCTACTACAGAAAGAAAAGATAGGAGAGATTACTATGAGCAAATTGAAAAAGAAAGCCTTTGCTGTTATCCTGGGTGGGACTCTGAGCGTTATGAGCTGTCTTCCTGTATTTGCGGCTGAACCCGGAATAAGCCCCCATTACAAAGTTACAATTTGCAAGCACTGTTACAGGGGATCTTTTTTTACAAATCGGACAGAAGTATATATGGGTACCGAAATGATTGACGGGATTTTATATAAGATATATAACGTTACCGTAGAAAGTTTCTGCGATAACTGTAGCTACAATAAATCAGAGAGTTACCCGGAGTACAGACGTCAATAACATATCCTACCAAAAACAGCAGAATTTACACAGCATTCTGGCCATACGTTTGTATGGCCGGAATGTTGGCGTAAAACGGAGGCACCTATGCGTATCAGACAGAAAACCCATGACAAGAACCCCCCCAATGCCGCTCCCCGGCGAAAGCTTCGGCTGGCGGTCTTATTTCCGGCCTTATTTCTGGCCCTGGCACTGACCGGCTGTGCCAGGGGAGACGGGGAAGAAGACGCCTCCCCCGTAGTCTTCGAGACCCAGTTCCACTCCCCCGAGGGCGGCGTGGAGGACTTCACGGTATTCGGTGATTCTGTCTACTACAGCACCTTCGACGGCGAATTCTACCAGTGGACGCCGGGCGGGGAGGCCAAAAAGCTGGACATAGATTCCTTTACGATCGAGGTTGACCATCGTCTCCTCCAGGCGGATCATCGTCTCCTCCAGGCGGACCACCAGGGGAACCTGTATGTCTTCTATAATGTGCCGGATCCGCCGAAGTCCGCTACCCGCTATCTGGTGAAATACGATGCTGCGGGAAAGGAGCTGGCCAGGCAGAACGTCTCCCTGCCCACCAGCCAGTTCTTCCCCTACGAGACGGCAGCGGACGGGGAGGGGCGGCTCTATCTCAAGGGAATGGGCAAGCTCCTCCAGTTCGATGGGGACTGCAGCTATGCAGGGGCGGTGGAGGCTCCTGAGGGAGAGACTCCAATCTGGCTGGCAGGAGACGCCGCGGGCCATGTATACTGTTGCCTGTACGACACCCAGGATGATAGGATGTCTGTCATACGGGAGGTAGATTCCCAAACCGCCTCCTTCGGGAATCCCCTTGGCGAGGCTATGCTTGGAAACTATCTGGCGACTTATGGCGAGAACCGTTTCCTGAGCTACGCAGACACTGCCCTCTACCTCTATGACCTGACGACAGATACCCAGACGGTGCTGCTGCAATGGGCGAACTGCGACATCGATCCCGACTCCGTGGAGCGCATCGCCACGCTGGAGGACGGGCGCATCGTAGCCCACCTTCAGGAGGATAAAGACTGCGGCGAGCTGGCCGTGGTGACACAAGTCCCCAGGGACCAGGCCGCCGAAAAAGAGGTCATCACCCTGGGCGTCCTGCAGTCCGGCAACAGCCATCTGCTGCGCTGCATCTCCCAGTTCAACAGGAACTCCACCGACTGCCGCATCGAAATCAGGGAATATTACGATATCTACCTGGATTCGGGACAGACCGAGGCCAGAGAGGAGGCCCGCACCGCCCTGCACATGGACATCTCCTCCGGACGGTGCCCGGACCTTTTGGTGCTGGAATACGACGACCTGGAGACCTATGCCGCCAAGGGGCTCCTGGAGGACCTGGCCCCTTATCTGGAGGCGGACGGAGATCTGGAGCTTGCGGACAATGTCTTAGAGGCCTACACCTTCCACGGAAAGCTCTGCGCCCTCCCCGGCGCGCTCCAGATCAGGACGCTGGCAGGGCGCACCGAACGCCTGGGGGAGCTGGGGGACGCCACGGGCTGGACCCTGGAGGATATGATGGATTTCATAGACAGCAACCCTGACAGCACCGTGTTCTCCGCGGATGCCGGGCAGCTATTGGAATACAGCCTCATCTTCAACCAGTCCCATTTCGTGGACTGGGAGGCGCATACCTGCGACTTCACATCCGATGCATTCATACGCCTGCTGGAATTCTGCGGACGGTTTTCCGATAGAAAGGGGACGGAGGGCGCAGAGGTCCTGGACATGATGGAAAGGAGCAACCTTGCCCTGCTGCACGAGGTGGAGCTGGTCCGGCCCCAGGACATCACCCTGCTGGCGCAGATTCTGGGGACAGAGGACATTTCCTATGTGGGCTTCCCCACGGTGGACGGCCGGATGGGTAGCCTGCTGGAGGATTGCGGCGGGACATGCGCCATCTCCGCCAAGTCGAAGCACAAGGAGGCGGCATGGGCCTTTGTGGAGCTGCTGCTCACCGGGTGGGACAATCCCCCCAAGAGCTTTGCCGCCCTGGTGGGCACAAAGGGCTTCCCCACAGAGCTGGGCACAAGGGAGCGATATTTCGCAAAGGTCACGGAAAATCCCTACCGCATAGGGGAGGACGGAGAGATCATCACATACGGCGGAGAACCTGAGCGGTACTTCTTCTACGCATCCTCCGCAAGAGCGATGCAGGTATTCTTCTATACGCCCCTCCCTGAGGAGACGGACCTCATATGCGCCCTGCTGGACTCCTCCACCACCGCCCGGAGCGGCAGGCAGATATCCTCCATCGTCTCCCAGGAGGCGCAGGGGTACTTTAACGGCCAGAAAAACGCGGCGGACGTGGCGGCCCTCATCCAGAACCGGGTATCGGTGTACCTGTCGGAGCAGGAGTAAAGCCTGCCTGCCGGGACAGGAAATTCAGAACAATCAAGCCAAAACGGAGGTAATTATGCATATCTGGCAGAAAACCAATGACAAGAGAAAAACCAATGCCGCTCCCCGGCGAACCCTTCGGCTGGCGGTCTTATTTTCGGCCTTATCTCTGGCCCTGGCACTGACCGGCTGTGCCAGGGGAGACGGGGAAGAAGACGCCTCC
>CAMTBF010000325.1 GCA_947068385.1 uncultured Lachnospiraceae bacterium | reverse complement strand
GCGATGGTGCGCAGGACCGTGGTCTTGCCGCAGCCCGAGGGGCCCAGGAGGGTGACGAACTCCCCTTCATGTATCTCCAGGTTGAAGCCTCCCAGCACCTGCTCCCCGTCGTAGGAGACGGTGATGTCCTTTAGGGAAATTATGGTATTTTTCAACTGCTGCGCCTCCTGTAATCTCTCAAATTGCGACTTTTTTCGCAAGCTTACGCAATGAATTAACTATACGGGATAGCGGCAGGTTTGTCAATCGGTTCCGCCGATTTTCCCCGGGAGGCCGCCCTGCCATGAAAATCCGGCAGGGCGCGGGCCGCCTGCGCCCTCTCACTCCGTGGGCGGCGCGGCTTTCCAGTTCTGGTAGAGCTGGGCGATCACCTGCTCGATGGGCGCCTTGCGGATCTCCACGTCCAGGATCCCGTCCACTTGGGAGAGTCTAGTCAGCAGCCCCTGGATGGGCAGGCGGGAGAAGTCCACCTCGAACTCGAACACGCCGTGCTTTTCCCCAAGGAGCCTGCAGTCCGCAAGCTCCGGCCTCCTGCCGTCCGTGGTGACGCTGAAGCGGGTCAGGTTCCCCGTAATCTCCCGCAGCCCGTCAAAGCTGCCGTCGAAGGCCAGCTTCCCCCGGGAGATCATCAGGATCCGCCGGGCCATCTCCTCCAGGTCGTCCATGTCGTGGCTGGTCACCAGGATGGTCACGCCCTGCTCCCTGTTGATCCTCTTCAGGAACTCTATCATCTGGCGCTTCGCCACCACGTCCAGGCCCAAGGTGGGCTCGTCCAGCAGGATGACCTCCGGGGAGTGCAGGAGCATCATTGCCAGATCCGCCCGCATGCGCTGTCCCAGGGACAGCTCCCTGGCAAAGGTGCCCCGGATCTCGCCGATCTCCAGCAGGTCGGTGACCATGTCCAGGTTCCTTTCATATACCCGGTCCGGAATGTCCCAGACCACCTTTTTCCACTCGAAGCTCTGTATCACGGGATGGTCCCACCAAAGCTCCGTGCGGTTGCCGAAGAGCACGCCCAGCCTGCGCATCAGCGCTATCCTGTCCTTCTCCGGCGACATGCCCAGCACGGATATGACGCCTTTCGTGGGCTGGAGCATGCCGGAGAGCAGCTTCATGGTGGTGCTCTTGCCCGCTCCGTTAGGGCCCGCGTAGGCCACGAACTCGCCCCGCCGGATCCGGAAGGACACATCGTCCAGGGCGGTGACGTTCTGCTTTTCCTGCCGGAACAGGCCTTTGATCCCCGTCCTCTGCCCGTCGTCCTTTTTGCGCCACCACTGGGTGAATTGTTTGCTGACGGATTCCACCGTCACTGCCGGCCGGTCAGGAGCGGTGGCCGCCGGGGCTATATCTGTTGATACCTTTTTTGACATAATATCGAAATCCTTTCTTGAAAAAATAGGCTGCCGCAAGGGATAGGAGCAGCGCGAACATGGCCGGATAAACCGTCTCCCATCTGGCCGCCCTGCCCAGCAGGATCATGGTGGGCAGCCACGCGGTAAGGCCCGCGGGGAAGATGGTCAGCAGCGGCCATCTGATGTAGGGCGGCATGCCGGACAGAGGGAATGTCATGGTGTATCCCATGCCGTATACCACGGAGCTGGCGATCTCCTCGCACTGTACGGGTGCGTAAAAGGCCAGGCTGGAAAGCAGGTAGGAGCATGCCACCAGGATGACCATGCTGATTGCCAGGTGGACTGCCAGCAGCCCAGGCCACCACCAGGGCAGGGCCCTCTCCATGCAGCGCAGCGCCACACAGAGCATGCCGATGCCCGACAGGAGGCTGCCGGAGCCGGTGAAGGGGAATATCCCCACTGTCAGCTGCACCGCGTAGGGCAGGGGCATGATGAACATATGCTCCCACTGGCCCCTTCCGATGATCCTGCTGGGGAACAGCGCGTTGCAGCCCCCCATCATGTTCAGGAAGCCCATGACGATATTGCCGTATGCCAGCATGAACAGGACCTCGAACCGATCCATGCCGCCGATTCCGCCGAATTTCCAGGCCAGCAGGAAGACGCCGGAGATGGACGACAGGTTGGAGATGATGTCGGCCAGGATTACCAGCGTCATGAATTTCGCGTCCCGGGTCAGGGAGGCGAAGTCCATCCGGGCGTACAGGGCCAGCAGCCGGAAGTATCTTTTTATGTTATGGCTTATTTCCCCTTTTCCAGGCATGTTCTTCCTTTCCTTTCTGTTGTCAGCCACCGAAGCTCACCATCCTTTCCCTGGATTTCCGGAACCAGACGGCCGCGGCGGCCCATATCACCATGTTCCAGAAGAGCTGGGCCGGAATCACCTCCATAGGCCCGGCGCTTCCCACATGCAGGGACAGGAATGCCCCGCCCAGGCTGCCGAAGGGCTGATACCGGAACCATCTGTCCATGCCGAAGGGCAGGATCCGGAAGGGTATCACCGTGCCGGAGAAAAAGGACACCACCGCGCTCCTGATGACATAGGTGATCCAGGAGACATTGCGGAGCCGGATGGTCACGCAGCAGAACAGGAACTCAAAGGCGAATCCCAGGGAGACGCTCAGCGCCAGCGAGGGAAGGGCCCACAGGGTCCGGGGCAGTATGCGGATCCCCAGAAGGGGCGCGGCCAGGGCCATGGGCAGCGAGAACAAAAGCAGCATGGGCAGCCACTCCCCCATCGTCCGCGAGATCACCTGGCCGAACACGGGCATGGGGCGGGTGAACGCCTCCATGCTCCTGGTGTCGTAGTCCCAGGCGGACAGGTATGTCTCCACGATGGTCAGGTCCGCCAGCAGCGCGTTGACATAGGTGTAGCTCAAAAGCTGCTCCACGGACATCTCCACCTCGTATCCGCTCTCCCCCAGCGTCCTCCAGATGAACATCACCGGCACCAGGTACGCCACCTTCATCAGGATGTCCGGCACCAGGTAAAGCACGCCACCGCCCGTCTTGCCCCGGACGGCCATCCGGGCAGTGGCCATATATTTTTGTATCATTTCATTCCTCTCCTTCCTCAAAGCATAAAAATACCCTGCGCAGACTGTTCTTGTCCGCACAGGGCACCTGTTTTCCGAATGCAAATCCAATGTATGGCAGTCCTGCTGTTACGGCCGGCGTATCACAAGGCTGTCGTACTCCCGATCATCCCGTCAAATGGTGAGCAGCGCACAAAACAATCTGTTTCAGAAAAAAGGGCATAGTCGTCCCCTGAAGCTGCTGTTCTGTACCCGTAGCTGCGCACGATATCGCTGCCGTGGAATAGTTCTTTGGCTGTCAGGACTTCATATCGCTTCATGCTTCTCACCGCCTTTCCTTTCAGTAGTGGGGGTTCATTGGCACCATACCAAAAGCCGTCTCTAGAAATATCGGTTCAGCGTAGCCATGCTCGTCACAATGTTCATAACAAAAAGCACCAATGTAATGCACATCGCCACAATGCAGAGCACCTTCCCGGCAGTCGCCTGGCCAGACTTCCTGGAGCCTGCCCCCATCCTCGCCCTGGAGAATCCCAGGCAGCCGCATATGATGCACAGAAGCGGCGACCAGCACAACGCCATCGCCATGATGCCGAACGCCAATGCCCAGGTCGCCTGGATCGAATTGTCAACCGTATGCACCGGCACCACATTGGGCGTCTGTCCCTGGAACCCCTGCGCGCCCATGCCTCCCTGGGGCGGCAGAGGCTGCTGGAGCACCGCGATCAGCTGGTCCAGATTATTCTTGTAAGGCTTTTTCTGCAGACAGCCCACAAAGCCATCCAACCCCCACTCTCTGCCGAAGCTTCCTTTCATCCACGCCTCCAGATGCAGCACGCCGTTCATATAGGACCATTTCAAGAACTTATAGCCCTCCATCATGGCGTCCCCAGCCTTGTATGCCGGCTCTCCCTTCCAGTCCGACATGGCAAATCCGTTCTTCTGCAGATAATCGTTCATGATAAAAGAAACGAAGTCCGCCGGCTTGTCCAAAACCACACTTTGAATGTATCTTGCCATTTTACCCCTCTTTCCGCCATCTCCCAGGAACTCTGAAAAACCGTCTCTTAACGCTCCCTTTGAGCTGGCTGTATGTATCGTTCCAGCAGTTGTCCGACTGCCATAATCAGAATAGCATACCTTAAGCGCAAATGCAATGCCCAGGAACCAGCAAACCGGGCTTCGGCAGGCCTTCCTGCCTTGTCTGCCCTGAAAAGATGCCGCAAGGGGCTTATCGGATAGACAGAGGCATCCAGGGACACCAGACTGGCAGGGATTTTCATAGTTGTCATCTGCCAAAGTTTATGATAAAATTTTTCATAAAGACAGGCAATTTTACTATAATGTGAGGGGAAGGGCAAACATGAATACCGAATCAAAAAACATACTGAAGGAATCTGCCGGCAGCTTGTTCACGGCGGTGCTTGCCGTCTGTCTGGGTTCCGGTCTGGGCATCCTTTATCTGGAGTGCATCAGGCTTCTGTCGGACAGCGTCCTGACAAAGAACGGGGGCAGGATATGGGGCGTATTTGCGGTATTTTCAATCAGCCTGATTGTGTCAGCGCTGCTCCTGTGCGTTCAGAACAGGAAGGCTCTGACCATTCAGCAGAGACTGATAGAAGCGCTGGAGCGAGATGCCATAGACGTCTGGCTTGGCTCGAATTATAGGAACAGGG
>CAMTBF010000324.1 GCA_947068385.1 uncultured Lachnospiraceae bacterium | reverse complement strand
GGGAATCCTGCCCATCAAGAAGTATGGGGAGCATTCGGCCCTGAACATCTTCGATGAATATTCCATAATAAACGCGAAGCAGCTTGACGAATATTTCGGCTTCACCGAAGACGAGGTGCGGGAGCAATGCAGAAAGCACGGCATGGATTATGCCGAGATGGAGAGCTGGTATGACGGCTATCTGCTGGACGGACGCCATATCTATAATCCAAAGTCTGTACGCGACGCGTTAAGGTGGAAGGATTTCCAGAGCTACTGGACCGGGACGGAGACCTATGAAGCGTTGAAGGTGTATATCGATATGAACTTTGATGGACTGAAAGAGGCTGTCATCGCCATGCTGGGCAATGCGCACTACAAGGTGGATCCAGCCACCTCCCAAAACGATATGACCACCTTCAAGACCAAGGACGATGTACTGGCGCTGCTCATCCATCTGGGATACCTGACCTACGATAAGGGGCGCGGAGAAGCATTCATCCCCAATCGGGAGATTGTACAGGAATTCCTGCGGTCCATAAAGACCGGCGGATGGGACGGGCTTGCCCAGGCCCTGGCCCGGTCGGAAGAACTGCTGCGGAGCACATGGGCGCTGGATGCATCCGCCGTGGCCGAAGGCCTGGCGGCAATCCACAGCGAGACCGCCTCCATCCTGAAATACAACGACGAGAACTCCCTCACCTGCACCATCCTGATGGCATACTACAGCGCCAGGGCATATTACATGAACCCCATCCTGGAGATGCCCTCCGGCAAGGGATATTCCGATGTAGTCTATCTGCCCAGGCAGAACGTGGACAGACCCGCGCTGATAGTGGAGCTGAAATGGAACCAGTCCGCGGCAGGGGCCATACACCAGATTCAGGACAGGCAATACGCCTCCTGGATAGAGGGCTATACCGGAGAGATCCTTCTGATAGGCGTGAACTATGATCGGGAAAGCAAGACGCATGAATGCATCATCGAAAAATATCAGAAGGCGTAAAATCCGGGTATGGGAGGGACATGAATGATGAATGGGCTATTCCAGACGCTGCATGAGCTCTACATGATGCTGTACGACCTGAACTTCCTCTCCGCCCTTGTCCGGCTTCTCCTGGCCATGCTGTTGGGCGGCATCCTGGGCTATGGGCGGGAGAAGAAGCATCTGCCAGCAGGCTTTCGGACATACATGGTGGTCTGCCTGGGCTCCGCCCTAGCCATGATGGTAGGCATTTATGTGACGGACATCACCGGTGCCGCCGATGCCAGCCGCATCGGGGCCCAGGTGGTCAGCGGCATCAGCTTCCTGGGGGCGGGCACCATCCTGGTCACCAGGCAGAACCAGGTGAAGGGCCTGACCACTGCGGCCGGGCTCTGGGCCGTGGCCTGCATCGGGCTGGCCCTGGGCGCGGGCTTCTATTCCGGTGCGCTGATCTGCTTCGCCGCCCTCTGGGTCTCCATCCAGATCCTGCGCTTCGTGGACAGGCGGCTCCAGACCCATTCCAAGACCATGGCCGTCTACATAGAATTCACGACAATCGCGGATTTGAGCGCTTTCATGACCTTCGCAGGTTCGAACAACTGTACCATCAGCAATCTGGAGATGACGCGCTCCAACCCCACGGACAGGGACGCTTCCGTCTCCGCCACCATGGTGCTGCATTTCTCCGAGGCCACGTCATACGCGCAGGTGGTGGAGACTTATGGGGCCTTGGACGGAATCGTCATGATGAAGGCGCTGTGAGCCATTCAGATTTCAATCTGTTCCAGCTGCCGAAGGACATTCCCCATGTCCGCCACACGTTGCTCTGCCTCTTCCATTGTGCAGGCCCGTATGATATGGCTTAACCGCCGCCTTGCCCGCAGTTCCTCAAGCATCCGCCAGGACTTTTCCGGTTTTCCGAGCCTTTTTATCGATTTCCCCCGCGGCCGAAGGCCCGCGGCATGCTCCCGGCTGCCGCAGGCCTCTCCCAGCATGGCCTCCAGGGTCTTCCCCAGCCCGTACACATCGCAGGACGCTGACAGTGCGCCTCCCTCTCTAAGCTGCTCCGGCGCGGCGAAGCCCGGGGACCCCGCCCTTGAGGACACCTCTCCCGCCAGGGAGCATACGCAGCCCAGGTCGATCAGCTTTACCCTGCCGTCCTGCCTGACGATGACATTGGCAGGCTTCACGTCACGGAACAGGAACCGCTGCGGCAGCCCATGGAGATAGCCAAGCCCTGCGGCCAGCTCCAGCCCCCAGCGGATGGTCTGTGCTGCCGAAAAATGCCTGCGCTCCAGCATTTCCTCCAGGCTGCTGCCCTCCACATACTCCCGGATCAGGATTCCAAGTCCCTCCTGCCTCCAGAAAGCGCCAAAGTCCGGATACAGGGGATGCCGCAGCCCCTCCAGGACCTTGGCCTCCCGTTCCAGCATTTCCGCCTTCGCGCTGACCTTACAGGCATATTTCCTTCCGTCCACAGCGCTCTCCACGCAGTACACGTCCGAAAACGCGCCCGTGCCCAGCAATCCCCGCCGGAGATACCCCCGCCCGGATAGCACCGCCCTGTCCAGATAGTTCTCCCGCCCTCTCCGTTCCAGACGGTCATATTCTGCCATCCATACCAGTCCCTTCCTCCCTGCCGGGCAAAGGGCCATACGTCCACAGCCCTCTCCCGCAGCCAGCATTCAATTCAAAACAAGTGGAAATACACGAAATTTTGGAAAATTCAAAGCGATTTAAAAGATATGGCCCTCCAGGGAGAAGCAGCCCTCTGTTTCTCCCCAAAAAGTCCATGCTCATTTCATGAAGATATTCGACAAATCGTTGAAGAAAATCACCACCATCAGCACCATGAAGAACATCAGCCCCACGAAATGGACCATGCCCTCCTTCTCCGGCGGCACGGGCTTGCCCCGGATGACCTCCACCAGCAGGAACACCAGCCTCCCGCCGTCCAGCGCAGGTATGGGCAGGAGGTTCAATATCCCCAGGTTCACCGACAGCATCAGCGTGATGTTCAGCATGCTGAGGAGCACGCTCTGCCAGCCGTACTCCTTGGCCGTATCGTAGGTCTTGCCCACCACGTTCACCGCGATGCCCACGGGCCCCGCCACGTCCTGGCGGCTCACCCGGCCCCGGAATATCATCCCCAGGCTCTTGTAGGTGGCCTTCACGGAATACCGCATCTCGTACCAGGCGTACTTGAACGTCTCTATCCCCTTCAGCTCCCGGAAGTCCGCATTCATGACGCCCAGCAGATAGATCCCTGACGCCTCATCGTACTGGGGCGTCACCATGGCCGTGTGCCGCTGGCCGTCCCGCTCATAGACCACCTCCACATCGCCGCCCGAATAGGATGCCTGCATATAGAGGGAGATTTCCTGGTACAGATAGAGCTTCTCCCCATTGATGGAGACGATGCGGTCGCCGTCCTGGAGGCCTGCCGCCTCCGCGCCGCCTCCCTCCGCCACCTGGGTGGCGATGGGGTCGCGTATGGCGATGATGTCCTTCATGTTCACCATGACAAAGGCGATGACGAAGGCCAGGATGAAGTTGAAGATCGGCCCCGCCGCCACTGTGGAGATCCTGCCCCAGACGCTGGCGTTCAGGAAAGACCCCTCGCTATCCTCCCCCTCCTTCGTCATCAGGCCGTCCTCCCCCTCGAACATGCAGGCGCCGCCGATGGGAAACAGCTTCAGCGAATATTTCGTCCCCTTCTTCTGGAAAGAGGCGAGGGTGGGCCCCATGCCCACGGCGAACTCCACCACATGGATGCCGTTCGCCTTGGCCAACAGGAAATGCCCGAATTCATGGGCGATCACCACCACGCCGAATATCACAATGAACCAGATCAAAGTCATCATCTATCTGTCAATCCTCCCTGAACGGTATCCCGTTCTAATTTCGTTTTATATGCTCATAGGTCTCCTGCTCCGCTTCCAGGATCTGGGAGACGGACGGATCCGGAACCACCCTGTGGCGCTCCATGGCCTCCTCGATTAGCTCCGCTATCCCCAGATAGGACAGCTTCCCCGCTAGGAACAGCTCCACCGCCTTCTCGTTGGCGGCATTGTATACGGTGGGCATGCTGCCCCCGGCCTGTGCCGCCCGGTAGGCCAGCGCCAGCCCCGGAAAGGTATCCGTGTCCGGCTTCTCGAAGGTCATCTGTCCTAACTGGAAGAGGTCCACCCTTTTGCCCTCCATGGGCCGCCTGTTTGGATAGGACAGCGCGTACTGGATGGGGAGCTTCATGTCGGGCACGCCCAGCTGGGCGATAATCGCGCCGTCCACGTACTGCACCGCCGAGTGGACGATGCTCTGGGGATGGATCACCACCTGGATCTGGTCAAGCTCCACGCCGAACAGCCACTTTGCCTCCATGACCTCCAG
Source organism: uncultured Lachnospiraceae bacterium (assembly GCA_947068385.1). Classification (GTDB taxonomy): domain Bacteria; phylum Bacillota; class Clostridia; order Lachnospirales; family Lachnospiraceae; genus Acetatifactor. The sequence goes on along the minus strand of CAMTBF010000324.1, from coordinate 269 downwards.
CCCCTTGTTCACCAAAGTGGACGAGTCGATGGTGACCTTGGGGCCCATGGACCAGTTGGGGTGCTTTAGGGCATCCTCCGCCCGGATATTTCCCAGCTCCTGCCTTGTCCTGCCCCGGAAGGGGCCTCCCGAGGCCGTGAGCAGGATTTTCTCGATGCCAGCCTCGTCGTACTGCCCGGTGCGCCGCCCGCTCCTGTCCGCCACCTCTCCGTTCAGGGACTGGAAGATGGCGCTGTGCTCGCTGTCCACAGGCAGGATGGCCACGCCGC